>DASWMM010000026.1:0-3419 GCA_036399755.1 Allosphingosinicella sp. | reverse complement strand
GGGTCCGCAATGGTTCTTCGGCCCGGACGGCAAGCCCTTGGGGCAGCGCGAGGCGGTGCCCGGCGGGCGCAGCGTCGGCGTGCCGGGCAACATCCGGATGATGGCGCTTGCCCACGAAAAGCACGGCAAGCTGGCCTGGGCAAAGCTGTTCGGCCCTGCGATCCGCCTCGCCCGCGAGGGCTATGCAATCACGCCGCGGCTCAACCGCTCGCTGACTTCGGTGAGCGATCTCGCCGCCTCGACAGCGTGGGGCCGAAGCACATTCTATAACGCAGACGGCCAGCCCAAGCCGGTCGGCACAGTGGTGAAAAATCCGGAGCTTGCCGCCTTCCTGGAAAGCGTCGCCGCGCGTGGTCCGGAATGGTTCTACACCGGCCCCAACGCCGACGCGCTGGTCCGCACCGTCAACGGCGCCGCGCGCAATCCGTCCAAGATGGTGAAGGGGGATCTCGCCGCGTACGACGCCAAGGCGCGCGATCCGGTGTGCGGCATGTACCGCCAGTACAGGATCTGCGGGATGGGCCCGCCCTCGTCCGGCGGAACCACGGTGTATGCGATCCTGAAGCAGCTCGAGCGCTTCGACATGGCCGCGCTCGGCCCGGACAACCCGACGTCGTGGCACCTGCTCGCCGATTCGATGCGCCTCGCTTATGCCGACCGCGAACTCTACCTCGCCGATCCGGACAATATCCGAGTGCCGGTGCAGGGGCTGATCGACGCGAACTACCTCAAGCAGCGCTCCGAGCTTCTCCAGACCGGCCGCGCGCTCGGCAATGTCGAGGCCGGGACGCCGCCGGGCGCAATGAAGCTGATGCCGGCACAGGTCCGCGAAGTGCCGCAGACCTCGCATTTCGTGGCCGTGGACCGGGAGGGCAATGTCGCCTCGCTGACCTCCACCATCGAGGGCCCGTTCGGATCGGGGCTGACCGTGAACGGCTATTTCCTCAACAACGAGCTCACCGATTTCTCGATCATCCCCGAGGTGAACGGCATCCCCGTCGCCAACCGGGTTGAGCCGGGCAAGCGCCCGCGCAGCTCGATGGCGCCGACCATCGTCTACGGGCCAGATGGCGAGGTGCGGATCGCGATCGGCGCGGCCGGCGGCGCGACGATCATCGCCCAGGTTGCAAAGGCGCTGGTTGCGGTGCTCGACTGGAAGATGAGCGCGCAGGACGCGATTGCGCTGCCGGTGCTGATGGGCGTCGGCAATCAGGTGCGGATCGAGCGCGGCAGCAGGCTCGAGGCGATGGCGCCGGCGCTCACTGCGATGGGCCACAACGTCGTCCCCGTCGAGCCGACGTTCAAAGCTAATGCGGTCGAGCGGGTTGGCGGCCGCTGGGCGGGCGCGGCCGATCCGCGCAGCGAAGGCGTCGCCGTCAGCCAGTAAGTTTTCACGCGTCCCCCCAGGAGGGCTATGCGCACCTTTGAACGTTTTCCAAATCTCGTTTCCATGTTTTTCACCCGCGCCGCCGAGCAGGGCGACGCCCCGTTTTTGTGGGCGAAGAAGGAGGGTGCATGGCGCTCGACGAGCTGGCGCGAGGCGGCCGAGCAGGTCGCCGCGCTCGCCGCCGCGCTGCGCCGCATCGGGCTGAGCAAAGGCGATCTCGTCATGCTGGTGTCGGAGAACCGGCCCGAATGGTGCCTCTCCGACTTGGCGATCATGGCGGCGGGCTGCGTCACCGTGCCCGCCTACATCACCAACACCGAGCGCGATCACCAGCACATCCTGGACGATAGCGGCGCCAAGGCGGTGATCGTTTCCACCGCCAAGCTCGCCAAGGCATTGCTCCCCGCCGCGGTGCGCTCGAACTGCTGCGAGCACGTCATCGGCATCGAGCCACTGCCCGGCGGGCAAATCTCCAACGTGTCCTTTCACGACTGGCGCGGGCTGATCGCGGCGGAAACGCCGGACGTTGCGGCGGCGACCGCGCAGGCGGGCACCATGGCACGCGGCGATCTCGCCTGCCTGATCTATACCTCCGGTACCGGCGGCGCACCGCGCGGGGTGATGCAGCATCACGGCGCAATCCTCCACAATGTCGAAGGCTGTATCGACGTGATCGAGGAGGATTTCGGCGTGGATGAGGAGGTGTTCCTCTCCTTTCTGCCCTCCAGCCACGCCTACGAGCATAGCGGCGGGCAATATTTCCCGATCGGGATCGCCGCCCAGATCTATTATTCCGAAGGGCTGGAAAAGCTCGCCTCCAACATCGAGGAGGTAAAGCCGACTTTGATGGTGGTGGTGCCGCGCCTGTTCGAGGTGCTTCGCCAGCGCATCCTCAAGAATGTCGAGAAACAGGGCAAGCTCGCCGCCTACATGCTGAAGCGCGCGCTGGAGATCGGCGCGCGCGATTACCACGGCACCAAGAGCCTGTGGGACAAGCCGATGGACCTGATCCTGGACCGGCTGTTCCGCCCCAAGATAAGCGCCAAGTTCGGCGGCCGGGTGAAGGCGATGGTGTCCGGCGGGGCGCCCTTGAACCCGGACGTCGGCATCTTCTTCCACTCGCTCGGGCTGGTGGTGCTGCAAGGCTATGGGCAGACCGAGTCGGCGCCGGTGATCAGCTGCAACCGGCCCAAGGCGGGCATCAAGATGGACACCGTGGGGCCGCCTTTGCTCAACACCGAAGTGCGGATCGCCGAGGACGGCGAGATCCTGGTGCGCGGCGAACTGGTGATGAAAGGCTATTGGCGCAATCCGGGGCTGACCGAGAAGGCGATCCAGGACGGCTGGCTGCACACCGGCGACATCGGCCACCTCGACGAAGCGGGCCGGCTGGTGATCACCGACCGCAAAAAGGACCTGATCGTCAACGACAAGGGCGACAACGTCGCGCCGCAAAAGGTCGAAGGGATGCTGACCCTGCAGCCTGAAATCCTGCAGGCGATGGTGGCCGGCGACCGGCGGCCGTATCTGGTGGCGGTGGTCGTCGCCGATCCCGAATGGACCGCGGAATGGACCAAGGCGAACGGCAAGCCGCGGGACGCGGCGGCGTTACGCGACGACCCCGATTACCACCGCGCGCTCAGTGCCGCCGTGGACCGGGTGAACAAGGACTTGTCGGTGATCGAGAAAGTGCGGCGCTTCGTGCTCGCCGACGAGGCGTTCTCCACGGAAAACGAGCAGCTCACGCCGTCGATCAAGATCCGGCGCCACGTTATCCGCCAGGTCTATGGCGAGCGCATGGACGCGCTCTACAAGAAGTAAGAGCGAGGCCTTTTTCCCCCCATGGGGGGAGGGCAGGGGAGAGGGGGAAGGCGAAGGGCGGCTCGATGCCGCCGTTCGGCTTTTCTTATGCCGCGCTCTCCAAAAGGCGTCCGCCGCGGCATCGAGCCGCGCCGGTCGCCCCCCTCTCTCCGGCTCTCTCCCCGTGGGGAGAGAGAGGATTAGGCCGATCAGCGCCGCTGGCGCTGGTACG
>DASWMM010000025.1:0-9421 GCA_036399755.1 Allosphingosinicella sp. | reverse complement strand
GTCCGGCGCGTCGTTAGGGACGGAACGGAGAAACCGCCGATTTGGATTGCCCCTTCCTTCGATAGCTCCGACACTTCCGGGCGCACGCGCATCGAGATGCGCCCGCCCTCCAGCACCGTTGGGGTAAAGGCCAGGCTGACGCCATATTCCTTGAACTCCACCGAAGTGCCGTTGAGGCCCGAGGCCATCGGGATCGGGAACTCGCCGCCGGCTAGAAAGCTGGCGGTCTCCCCCGAAAGAGCGGTCAGGCTCGGCTCGGCGAGGGTGCGCGCCCGGCCGTCATTTTCGGCGAGATCAAGGGCCGACAGAATATCGACGCCGAACAAATTGCCCGCTCCGAACAGGGACGTGCCGGCGCCCGGCGACACGGTGGTCACGCCTTCCGACACGGTGGTGCCGGTGCCCATCGGGGCGCCCGGAATGTGCTGCGGGTAAAAGGAGCGCCGGCGGCCGACGCGGAACTTGAAGCCGCCGGTGCGATCGGCGGAGGCGAGGTTGACCCCGATCTCACGGACCAGCGAGCGGCTCACCTCGGCGATTCTGACCTGCAACATGACCTGGAGCGGTGTGGCTGTCCTCAGGCGGTTGACCGGTATGATCGCCAGAAGCGCGCTTGGATCCGAGGTGTTGACCCCTGGGTTGAGCAGCGAGCGCACCAGCATCTCGGCCTGCGCGCTGTCGGCGGGCGAGGGAACGGTACCGTTTATTACCGCGATCTGCCCGGCATGGGTAACCGTGATGTTCGATTCGGGCATGGCCGCCTTCAGCACTTCGTTCACCGAGCTGATGTTCTGGCTGACCCGAACGCTTGCGCCGTAAACCACCGATCCGTCGGCGGCGGTGGCGATGATCGTCGCTTCGCCGGCGGCCTTGCCGAACAGCCCAAGCTTGCGCGGGCTGGTGACGTTGACGTCGGCAACCCCGGGATTGGAGGTCCAGACATCCACCACGTTGCGCGGCAGGGAGATGAGCTCGCCTTCGCCGACCGAGAGGAGTACCTGGTTGGCAGGCCGGTAGGTTCCGGAGCCGGACTGGGCAAAGGCCGGTGCCGGTGCCGTGGCGGCGATGCTGGCCGTCAGGACCGCGGCGATCGCGGTGCCCAGAGCGGCGCGGGTGGAGATGTTGCGCTTGGTCATCTTACTTGGCTCCGACCGGGACGATGGTGACGCTGTTGCCCCGGGCGACGCGAACCGTCGGTCCTTGGGGCGCTGAAGGAGCGGCCGGCGCGGAAGGCGCACCGGCGGCGGCGGCGGCAGCGGGAGCGGCTGCGCTGCCGGCCGGCGGCGCAAACGGCGCCGATGCTCGGGAAGGCACGCTGCTGCGCTGGAAGCGGGAGACGTCGGCGCCGACGGTAACCGTGGAGCGGGTGTCGACCGGCTGGTTGGCGAGGGCGAGCAGCATGCGCTTCTCGGCCTTGGGATCCGTGCCTTCGGGCACCGACACCGCGCCGGAGGCGATCGCCTGCTCGAGCTCGGCGCTGTTGTCGGCGAGCGAGCGCAGCACCAGGGAGACCTGGCCGATCGTCTGGGCGACCGCGATCTTTTCGGCCATCTTGGGCGTCGCTTCCAGCGTCACGGTGGAGAAGTTCTGAACAACCGGCTTGCCGTCCTCGCCCTTCACATCCATGCGCTGGTCGGTGGCGAGCACGCGAACGTTGCGCATGATCGTTTCGGAGGCCTTGAGCGGCTGGCCTTCGCCGCCGCCAGGCACCGTCTGGGTGAGCACCATGTCCACCCGGTCGCCCGGGAAAATGAAGCCCGCGACGCTGCTGGTCGCGGAAACCGAGACCGTAACGGCGCGCATCCCGGCGCCGAGGGCGGCGGCAAGGAAGCCGCGCTCGCCCGGCTTGATCAGCGATCCGTGGGTGAGCGGCTGGCCGGCGGTGATTTCGTTGCGCACCACCGTGCCGATCAGTTCGGCCGGGTTGGTGCCCGCCTTGCCCTTGATGAAATAGGCGGGCTGGACGAGGCCTTCGGGCCATTTCTGGTAGCGAAGCGCTTCCGCGTCGATGATCGTGCCGACGGGCAGCGAGCGGGTCGCGACCAGCACTTCGGGTCCGGCCGGGATTACCGGGGTGGCTGAAGCCTGGGGCGCAGAGGCCCCGCTGAACATGTTCTTGGCCATCACCGCAGTGACAATTGCCACCAGCAATGCGCCGACCAACAACACGATCTTTTTAACATCCATGACGCCAGTCGCCTCCTGCCCGCTTTCAAGCTAGGCTTACACATCAGCCAAAATGGTTAAGGAACCGTTCGCCGATCAGCCAAAGGCCGGCAAAAGCGATTGCGATTCCGTACGGTATCTCCGGATTGCCCGCGGTTTTGAGCAATCGGTGGGGGATCAGCATCGCGATCGTCAGCACGCCGCCGGCGATCGCCATGATCATGATGAGCTGAAACACGCCCATCGGCGGCAGCCACAAAGCCAGCGCGAACAGCATCTTCACGTCGCCGCCGCCCATCTGCCCGAGTTGGAATGCCAGGAAGAAAAGCAGCAGGACCCCGAAGGCCACGGCAATCTGCAGCGCTACGTCGGGCCACAAGGACAGCCCGATCGCCCACCAGTAAGGAATGGCGCCCAGTGCGATTGCCGCGTTCAGCCAATTGGGAATGGTGCGCGTGCGCCAGTCGCCGACCGCCGCCGCGAGCAGCCCTGCCGTGAGCAGAGCGGTAAGAAACCAGGAAAAGGCGCCTTGCATGGCTAACAGCCACTAGACGTGCTTGCTTTAGAAACCGTAACCGCAGGCGCGATGACGCCAAAAGCTTTCAACCGCCGCGCAATTCCCGCCGACGCGACCATGCGCGAGTGGCTCGCTCCCGACGGCTGGCGCTACCGCCGAATGAAGTGGCCGCGGCCGCACGACACCGCGCCCCGCGGCAGCATTCTTTTCGCGGGCGGGCGAGGCGACTTCATCGAGAAATATCTCGAGGTTCAGAACCATTGGCACGAGCGCGGCTGGAACGTTTCGTCCTTCGACTGGCGGAGCCAGGGCGGCTCGCGGGGAGACATCAAGGCGGGTCACCTTGAATGCCTCGATCCTCTGGTCGACGATCTTGCCGCTCTGATCGCCGCCTGGCGCAAGGAGGTGCCGGGCCCCCATGTTGTGGTCGCCCACTCGATGGGCGGCCATGTGCTGCTGAGAGTGCTAACGGAGCGCGCGCCGGCGATCGACGCGGCCGTGGCGGTGGCGCCGATGGTGCAGATCAACAGCGCGCCGCTTCCCGGATTCGCGGCGGCGGCGACCGCCCAGTCGATGACGGCGCTCGGCTTCGGCAGGACGGCGGCGTGGAGCGGACCGGAGGTTCCGGAGCCGGTCGGCTCGGCGCGCCAGGGCTTCCTCACCGGCTGCGCCGAGCGGTATGAGGACGAACTGTTCTGGTGGGGGCGCGAGCCGGGCTTCAACCTGGGCACGCCGAGCTGGGGCTGGCTCAATGCCGCCTACCGCTCCTGCGCGCTGCTGACCGATGCGGCGCTGGCGAAGGTGAAAGTGCCGGTGCTGTTCGTCGCCACGGAAAAGGACCGGCTGGTCAGCGCCCCTGAAATCCGCCGCGCCGCCGGGGCGATCCCTGGCGCCGAGCTGCTGATGTTCGAGGACGCCGCGCACGAGATATTGCGCGAAACCGATTCGGTCCGGCTGAAGGCGTTCGCCCGGATCGACCGCTTCCTTGAGGAGCATGCCGGCGGATGAGCCGCCGCGCGGATATCGCAGTCGTCGGCGCGGGCATGGCCGGCGCAAGCCTGGCGGCGGAGATCGGCGGCCGCGCCTCGGTTCTGCTGCTGGAGGCGGAGGATCAGCCCGGCTACCATTCCACCGGCCGCTCCGCCGCCTTCTGGTCGGAAAGCTATGGCGGCCGGGCGGTCCAGCCGCTGACCACCGCCTCCGGTCCCTTTCTTCGCGGCGGCGGCTTTCTCCGGCGGCGCGGCGCCCTTCACATCGCGGGAGCCGAAGGGCAGGGCGCGCTCGACGCCCTCGCCTCCGAGTTGGGCAACACGGTAGAGCTGCGGCCCGTCCGAAGCGAAGCACTCGCGGAGCGCGTCCCCGGACTCCGCCCTGAGTGGGACAGAGCGCTTTCCGAGCCGACCTGCGCGGACATCGACGTAGCGGCGCTTCACGCCTTCTACCTCGCCGCCGCGCGCCGGGCCGGAGCGGAACTGCTCACCGGCGCGGAGCTGCTCGAGGCCGAGCGCCGGGGAGGGCGCTGGCACCTCACCACCCGCAGGGGCAACGTGGAGGCGAAGGTCCTTGTGAATGCCGCCGGGGCCTGGGCAGACCCGGTGGCGCGGCTCGCCGGTGTGGAGGCGCTCGGCATCAGGCCGTATCGCCGCACCATGGTGCAACTCCGGGTTGATCCGCCCCCGCCCGCCGACCTGCCGCTCGTCATCGACGCGCTCGGACGCTTCTACTTCAAACCGGAGGCCGGCGGCCGTCTCTGGCTCAGCCCGCATGACGAAACCGCCTGCGAACCCGGCGACTGCGCGCCGGAAGAGTATGACGTCGCGCTCGCCGTCGATCGGCTGGAGAAGGCGGTGAACTGGAAGGTGGTGCAGGTGGAACGCCGCTGGGCGGGCCTCAGAAGCTTCGCGCCCGACCGGCTGCCCGTTTACGGTTTCGCCCCGGACGCACCCGACTTCTTCTGGTTCGCGGGCCAGGGCGGCTTCGGCATCCAGACCGCGCCGGCAGCGGCAAGGCTGGGGGCGGCGCTTCTGCTGGGTTCGCAGCCTGAGATCGACCCACATCTTTATCGGCCGCGACGACACTAAGGTATCCGCTCGTCTCGAGCGAAGTCGAGAGACCCTGCACAGACGTTTGTGGCGCGCCTCTCGACTTCGCTCGAGGTGAACGGATCAAGTGTTTGGCAGAGGCCCAGCTAGCCCCGCCGCCTCATGAACTGAGCCGCCGCGTCGCAGGCCAGCTTGTCCGCGCGCTCATTCTCCGGGTGACCGGCATGGCCCTTGACCCACTTCCACTCGATCGTGTGGCTGCCGACGGCCTGGAGCAGCTCCTGCCAGAGCTCCGCATTCTTGACCGGCTTGCGGTCCGCCGTCTTCCAGCCGTTGCGCTGCCAGCCGTGGATCCACTTGGTGATTCCGTCGCGCAGGTAGTTGCTGTCGGTCCACAGCGTAACGGTGCAGGCCCGCTTCAACGCCTGCAATGCGCGGATCGCCGCCATCATCTCCATACGATTGTTGGTGGTCAGCGGCTCGCCCCCCGACAGTTCCTTTTCCTGCGCCCCGGAGCGGATGATCGCGCCCCAGCCGCCCGGGCCCGGATTGCCCTTGCAGGCGCCGTCGGTGAAAATCTCGACTTCGGTCATGATGCTTTCAGTGGAAAAGGTGAGGTCAGGCGGCGGCTTCCAGGCCGCGCGGGAGCTTGAACACCATGCGCTCGACCACGCCGTCGCGCTCGATCTCGGTCACCTGGAAGTTGGCGGACAGGAAATCCACCACTTCGCGCACCAGGGTCTCCGGCGCGGAGGCCCCCGCGGTGATGCCGAGCGTGTCGACGCCCTCCAGCCAGGCGAGATCGATGTCGGTCGCCCGGCCGATCAGCTGGGAGCGCACGCCCTCGCGCTCCGCCACTTCGACGAGGCGCAGCGAGTTGGAGCTTTTCGGCGATCCGATCACCAGCACCGCGTCGCAATCGACGGCCATTTCCTTGACCGCGGTCTGCCGATTCGACGTGGCGTAGCAGATGTCCTCGCCGCGCGGCGCCTTTATCAGCGGGAACCGGCGGTGAAGCACACCGACGATCTCCCGCGTGTCGTCCACGGACAAAGTGGTCTGGGTCAGAAAAGCAAGATTGTCCGGATCGGCGGGCAAGATCGCCTCTGCATCGGCCGCCGTCTCGATCAAGGTCATCTGCCCTTCGGGCACTTGGCCGAAGGTGCCGATCACTTCCGGGTGGCCGGCATGGCCGATGAACAGGATGTGCCGCCCGCCTTCCACCAGCCGCTCGGCCTGGCGGTGAACCTTGGAGACCAGCGGGCAGGTTGCGTCGAGATAGTCGAGGCCCCGCGCTTCGGCGCTCGCCGGCACCGTTTTCGGCACGCCATGGGCGGAGAAAACCACCGGCACGCCGTCCGGCACCTCGTCCAGTTCAGCGACGAACACAGCGCCTTTCGCCTTCAGGCTGTCAACGACATATTTATTGTGGACGATCTCGTGCCGCACATAAACCGGCGCTCCGTCGCGCTCGAGCGCAAGCTCGACGATGCGAATGGCGCGGTCCACGCCGGCGCAAAAGCCGCGCGGCGAGGCGATCATCAAGGTCATGGGTCGTCGCGTATCGGGCATAAAAAAGCCTCTAGTGCGAACGCGGCGCCGCGTCCACGATTCCGGTCGGAGCGCGGCCGGCACGGCCTTGCTTGCCTCAGCGTGAGGCGTTTTCTATGATCCGCCGGCCCGCCCCCGGGAAAATGAGGATCCTTTGCCAGTGTTCAAGCTCAAAGCGGCCGTTGCCGTGCTTCTTCCGCTCACCATGCTGGGCTGCGCCAAGGACGGCGAGATCGTCGGGACCGGCATCACGGTCACCCGCTCCGCCTGTCCGGCGGTGGCGATTCCTGCCGCAACCGGCGACGTGACGCTGTTCAGCCCGGAAAATGCGCGCACCGCCGATGCGATCGACGTGGTTGCCCACATCACCAATCTGCGCACCACCTGCAACGAGACAGGAGACAATATCGTCTCCACGGTGAATTTCGAAGTTCGGGGCCAGCGCCGCGACGCGCGGGGCGCGCGCCAGGTGGTGCTGCCTTATTTCGGGACGGTGCTTCAGGGCGGCACCAACGTTGTTTCGAAAAGCGTCAGCAATGCTGGCCTAAATTTCGCCGACGGTCAGCTTCGCGCCAGCACGACGGGCCAGGCGACCGCCTCCGTCAGCCGCGCCGCCGCCACGCTCCCGGAGGACATTCGCCGCCAGATCACCCGCGAGCGCAAGCCCGGCGATCCCGATGCGGCGGTGGACCCTTTGTCCGATCCGGCGGTGCGCGACGCGGTCCGCAAGGCGAGCTTCGAACTGCTTGTCGGCTTCCAGCTTACCCAGGAGCAGCTTGCCTACAACGCAACGCGATAAAGCGGGGCAACGCGATAAGGCGGGGCAACCCGATAAGGCGCGTTGACTTGGGCGGGGGGAGGCTTCAGAGCGGCCCCGTCGCCGGTCTTCGGGCAGGTGTTCGCGCGGGAGAGCGTGGGGGGCTTTGGCCTCTCGCCGCCGAAGGAGCAACCGCCCCGGAATCTCTCAGGCACAAGGGACCGCGCGGGCAAAGACACTCTGGAAAGCGGGCCGGGCAACCGGCCCCACCGAAGGGGTAACCCGTTTCAGTCTCGAACAGAGGCGGGGAAAGCTCTCAGGTCCAGTGACAGAGGGGGATCGTTCGCAAGCGTTGCCGGGCACCCGCCCGTGCGGCCCGCGACGCCCCGGAGACTGACACATGACCGACGCCCCCGCCGCCTTGCTTCCCCTCAACGAGTGGCACATCGCCCGCGGCGCCCGCATGGTGCCGTTCGCCGGCTATTCCATGCCGATCCAGTATGAAGGCATCATCGCCGAGCATAAGTGGACCCGCGAATCGGCCGGCCTGTTCGACGTTAGCCACATGGGCCAGTTGCTGATCACCGGCGAGGATCTCGACTCCGCGCTTGAAGCAATCCTGCCCGCGGATCTGTCGCTGCTTAAGGACGGGCGCCTGCGCTATTCGCTGCTGCTCAACGACAGCGGCGGCATCGTCGACGACCTCATGGTCACGCGCCGCGATGACCATTTCTACATGGTGGTCAACGGTGCCACCAAGCAAGGCGACATCGAGGTGCTACGCGCCCGCCTTCGCGACGACGTCGGCCTCGATCACCTCACCAGCCAGGCACTGCTCGCGCTGCAGGGGCCGAAGGCGGTGGACGCGCTGGCGCGGCTCGCGCCGCGGGTCGCGGAGCTCACCTTCATGACCGGTGACGCGTTCGACTTGGGCGGCATGGCGGCGTGGATCAGCCGCTCCGGTTATACCGGCGAGGACGGGTTCGAGATTTCGGTCGCCTCCGAAGATGCGGTCGCGGTCGCCGATCTCGTGCTTGAGCAGCCCGAGGTGAAGCCGATCGGCCTCGGCGCGCGCGACTCGCTTCGCCTTGAGGCCGGCCTGCCGCTCTACGGCCACGACCTCGACGAGGAGATCACGCCGATCGAAGCCGATCTCGGCTTTGCCATCTCTAAGCGCCGCAAGGCTGAGGGTGGCTTCCCGGGCGCCGCCCGAATTCTCGCCGAAATCGCTAACGGCGCAGTCCGCCGCCGCGTCGGCCTCGCAGTCGAGGGCCGCCAGCCGGTGCGCGAGGGCGCGATGGTGGTGGACGGCGAGGGCAATGAAGTCGGCAAGGTGACCAGCGGCGGCTTCTCGCCGATCCTCGAAGCGCCGATCGCCATGGCCTATGTCCCCGCCGCCAACGCCGAAGTGGGCAGCAGCGTCACGCTCGCCCAGCGCGGCAAGCTTTTCCAGGCGAAGGTCGTCCCCATGCCCTTCGTTCCCCACCGTTACCACCGCAAGGGAGGCGGCCAATGACCGTATATTTCACGCAGGAACATGAGTGGATCAGTGTCGAGGGCGACACGGCCACCGTCGGGATCACCGATTTTGCGCAAGGCCAGTTGGGCGACATCGTCTTCGTCGAGCTTCCCGAAGCCGGCCGCCGGGTCTCCAAGGGCGGCGAGGCCGCGGTCGTTGAATCGGTCAAGGCTGCGTCCGACGTCTACGCGCCCGTCACCGGCGAAGTAACCGAAGCCAATGGCGCGCTCACCGACGATTCGTCCCTGGTCAACACCGATCCGGAAGGGGAGGGCTGGTTCTTTCGTCTCCGCCTCTCCGACACGTCGGAACTGGATGGCCTGATGGACGCTGACTCGTACAAGTTATTTTGCGAGAACCAGTGAGCCTCAATCCTTCCTCCCGCTGGTCGCCCAGCGACTACGCGTCCAACGCCGCCTTCGTGCCGGCGCTCGGTAGCGCTGCGCTGGAACTGCTCAACCCGCAGCCCGGCGAGTTCGTCGTCGATCTCGGCTGCGGCGACGGCGTGCTGACCAAGCGGATCATGGACGCGGGCGCGCGGGTGATCGGCCTCGATGCGTCCCAGGAGATGGTGGAAGCCGCGCGCAGCCGCGGCGTCGACGCCTTCGTGGCCGACGCGCAGGCACTCGACCTCCAGGGCCAGGCGGCACGCTTCGGCCAGTTCGATGCCGCTTTCTCCAATGCGGCCCTGCACTGGATGCTTGACCCGGATGCGGTGGCTGCCGGGGTGTTCGGCTTGCTCAAGCCGGGCGGGCGCTTCGTTGGCGAAATGGGCGGGGAGGGCAATATCGCCGCGTTGCGCGCGGGTATTCGCGCCGAACTCACCGAGCGCGGCTACGCCGTGCCTGCGGAGGATCCGCAATGGTACC
>DASWMM010000024.1:0-4391 GCA_036399755.1 Allosphingosinicella sp. | reverse complement strand
AGGTGGGCAAGCTCGCCGACGTCGAGGCCGAGATTGGTTGCAAAGGTCGGGCTGTCGCGCAGATCCTCGTTGAACCAGCGGGTGAGGAGGGCGTCGAGCTGCTCGTCGCGGCTGCCCTTGGCGGCGTCTTTCGCGCCGGTGGTGGCGCAGCCCGACAGGCCGGAAGCGCCCAATGCGGCGGTGGCGGCGGAGGTCAGGAGAAAAAGGCGACGGTCGAGCATGAACATCCTCCAACGCATTGATTTTGCGGGAGCCCTAAACCCGTGCCGGGGGAGTCGCAAGCAAGGCGGAAAGCGTGCTAGCTTCCGCTTGCCAGGGGGAAGAATACACTATGCTTGAGCTGATGCTTGCCGCCGCCGCCGCCGCCGCCGCCGCGCAGATCTCGCAGCCCGCCTGCCCGATCGACCGCCAGATCTATCGCCTGCAGGCCGATCGGCATTTCACCGCCGGCTTCGCGCGCGTAGACGAACGCTTGCCTTATGCCTCCCATCTCGCTTTCTGGCTCAAATCGCCGACGCGGACCTATTGGTTCAGTTTCCATGCGCCCAATGGCTATGGCGGCACGGTGATCATGCCGGACGTCGCCCCCGAGAAAATGGCGCTGACCCTGGAGGAAGACGCGCCCGAGCCACCCGCAGGCGGCGGCGACGAGGAGGAGGCGGTGATGATCGCCTTCGACGCCTTTCACGCCGATCTGTCGGTCTACGATGCGCCGCCCCAGGCGGGCGATCCCGCCCCGGCGCGAATCTTCGCCCGGGAGCTTGGATCGGCGCTCTGGTACAATGCCCCGGCACTTGCCGGCGACCCGACCGCGCAGCACGAATCCATGCCGATCTCCCTGTTCGAACCGGCCAGTTGCGCGCCAGACCGCCCCAAAGTGCAGCGGGTGCAACCCAGGTTGCGCGAATAGGAGGCGAACCGCCCGCCGGCTTTATGCTAGTGGCGAAGGCATGGGAGAGGGCGATACCGCATTGCTGCTGGCGCGAATCCAGTTCGCGTTCACGGTCTCATTCCACTTCATCTTTCCGGCATTTTCGATCGGCCTCGCCTCCTACCTGGCGGTGCTCGAAGGGCTGTGGCTGAAGACCGGCAAGGACGTCTACCTCACCTTGTTTCGCTATTGGCTGAAGATCTTCGCGATCGCCTTTGCGATGGGCGTCGTGTCCGGCATCGTGATGAGCTACCAGTTCGGCACCAACTGGTCGGTGTTTTCGGACAAGGCCGGGCCGATCATCGGGCCGCTGATGGCCTATGAGGTGCTCACCGCTTTCTTCCTGGAAGCGGGGTTCCTGGGCGTGATGCTGTTCGGGCTGGAGCGGGTCGGCAAGAAGCTCCACTTCCTCGCCACCTGCATGGTCGCGTTCGGCACCTTCATTTCCGCCTTCTGGATCCTGAGCGTGAACAGCTGGATGCAGACGCCGGTCGGCTGGGCGGTGAACGATGTCGGCCAGTTCGTCCCGGGCGGTAGCTGGTGGAACATCATCTTCAACCCCAGCTTTCCCTATCGCCTGGTTCACACGGTGATTGCCGCCTACCTCACCACTGCTTTGGTGGTGGGCGGGGTCGGCGCATGGCACCTCCTCAAGGGCCGCGACACGCCGGGCGTGCGCACGATGTTCTCCATGGCCTTGTGGATGGCGGCGCTGGTTGCCCCGGTGCAGATCTTCGTCGGGGACCTGCACGGCCTCAACACCCTCGAGCACCAGCCCGCCAAGGTGATGGCGATGGAGGGGCATTTCGACAGCTATCCGAACGGCGCGCCCCTGATCCTGATCGGCATGCCGGACAGCAAGGCGGAGAAGACCCACGTTCTGCTGGAGGTGCCGAAGCTCTCCTCGCTGATCCTCAAGCACCACGCGGACGCGCCGCTCAAGGGCCTCAAGACGATCCCGAAGGAGAACCGCCCGCCTGCCGAGATCGTGTTCTGGTCGTTCCGGGTGATGGTTGGTCTCGGCATGCTGATGTTCACGCTCGGCCTGTGGAGCCTGCTCGCGCGGATGCGGAAGAAGCTCTACGAGTGGACGTGGATGCATCGGCTTGCGCTCGTCATGGGGCCTTCCGGCTTCATCGCGGTGATCGCCGGCTGGATCACCACGGAGGTGGGGCGCCAGCCTTGGGTAGTCTACGGCCTGCTGCGCACCAGGGACGCCGTGTCGCCGATCGCCGCGCCGGGCGTCACCGGATCGCTGATCGCGTTCGTGATCGTTTATTTCGCCGTGTTCGCCGCCGGCACCTGGTACATCCTGAAGCTCATGGCCCACCCGCCGCACCACGGCGAGAGCGGCGAAGCGCGGGCGCCGATCCGGACCGCGGGGATTACGCCTTCGGCCTCCATGCAGCGCCCGGGCGCCGACCTGCGGCCGGACCGGGCGGAGGAGGTGGAATGAGAAGGGCTCACCAAATCCTCCCCTGCCTTTGCAGGGGAGGGGGACCAGGCGGAGCCTGGTGGAGGGGCGGCGTAGGCGAAGCCGGAGCCGTTTACCTCGCTCCGCTCGGCCCCTCCACCGCGCTCCGCGCGGTCCCCCTCCCCTCGAAATCGAGGGGAGGAGTTTAGCATGGACCTCACAATCGTGTGGGCGTTTCTGATCGCTTTTGCCGTTGCCGCTTATGTGGTGATGGACGGCTTTGACCTCGGCATCGGCCTGCTGTTCCCGAGCCTGCCGGTCGGCAAGCAGCGCGATCAGGCGATGAATGCGATCGCGCCGGTGTGGGATGGGAATGAGACCTGGCTGGTGCTTGGCGGCGGCGGGCTGCTGGCGGCGTTTCCGCTGGCTTATGCGATCATCCTGCCGGCCCTCTATGCGCCGCTGATCGCGATGCTGCTCGGCCTGGTCTTTCGGGGTGTCGCCTTCGAGTTCCGCTGGCGCGATCCCCGGCATCGGCCGCTTTGGGATGCGGGCTTCTTCGCCGGATCGCTGGTCGCGACCTTTGCGCAGGGCGTGACGCTCGGCGCGCTTCTTCAGGGGATCACGGTGAAGGGCCGGGCCTATGGCGGCGGCTGGTGGGAGTGGCTGTCGCCCTTCAGCCTGCTGACCGGCGCAAGCCTTGTCGCCGGCTATGCCTTGCTTGGCGCCGGGTGGCTGATCTGGAAAACCGAAGGCCCGCTCCACGACCGGGCACGGACATGGGCGAAGCGCCTGCTTCCCGCCATGCTGATCGCCATCGGCACCGTCAGCCTTGCGACGCCGTTCGTGGAGCCAAAATATTTCGCCCGCTGGTTCGAATGGCCCGGCATGCTGGTGGTCGTGCCGATGCCGCTGCTGGTCGCGGCGGCGGCGTGGTTCACCTGGCGCAGCATCGCCGGGCGCTCCGACGCGGCGCCGTTTTTCTGGTCGCTGGCCTTGTTCGGGCTCACCCTAGCCGGCCTTGCCGTCTCGATTTGGCCGGACGTGATCCCCGGCCGCGTTTCCATCTGGCAGGCGGCGGCACCGCATTCGAGCCAGCTTTTCATGCTGGTCGGCGCGCTGGTGCTGATCCCGCTCATCCTTGCCTACACCGCCTGGTCCTATTGGGTGTTCCGGGGGAAGGTGGGTGAGGAAGGCTATCACTGATGGCCAGAAGGCTGGCCTGGTTCGTCGGGCTGTGGGCGGCGGGCGTCGCGACGGTGGGGGCGGTGGCCTATGGCATCCGCTTCTGGCTCCACCCTTAAGCCAGCGCCGCCGCAAGCTGTGCGTTGACCTGCCGCTGCCGCATCAAGGAGGCGAGCAGGATCAGGTTGAACACGGTTGCCTCGACGATGAAGAACCACAAAGGGGTCCCCACCGCCATGCTGAGGCCGAGGAACAGGGTGCGCCGGTTCGGCCCAAGCCAGGCCTGGAGGAACAGCGCCCGCCCGCCGATCCGCTTCGACACAAGCCGCCCCTCATCGCCGGCGGCGGCGATGCGGGCGTCCGCTTCCTCGCTGCGCGGGTTGAGCCAGCCGCCGACCGTGACGTAAACTGCGGTGAGAGCCCCGAGGATTCCGCTCCCGGCGACCGAGGCGCGCGTGTTGGCGATCCACGGCACGCCATAGGCCCGCCAGAGGTAGGTGCGGCGCACGCTCTCGATGTGGTTGGCCTGGAGGATGCGCGAAATCGACGCCAGCGGGATCACCACCCAGCACCAGCCGCCCGCGTGGAACGCCATGGCGGTGTAGAGGACGATGTGGCCGAGATAGTCGCAGATACCGTCGATGATCTCGCCCAGCGGCGAAGTGCGGCCGGTGAGGCGGGCAAGATCGCCGTCGGCACCGTCCAGGACGTGCCAGAGCAGGTGAAAGGCGAGGCCGGCGGCGACGTTCTGCGGGTGGGGCAGCAGCGTGTAGGCGGCGGTGGCGGCGAGGATCGAAAGCAGGCTCGACACCGATACCATGTTGGGCGTGATCGGCGTGTGGCGCAGAAGCAGCGCAAGGC
>DASWMM010000023.1:0-2620 GCA_036399755.1 Allosphingosinicella sp. | reverse complement strand
GATGCCCTCGCCCTGAACGGTCACCATGCCACGGTGAACGGACATCACCCGCACGGGCCGGCAGCCGCGCTCCTCCTCGGCAGTGACTTGCCTGCTGAAGAACGGTTTCCAGCCGAGCTGGAAAAGAAGTGGGTTGTGGGTCGTCATCAACTTCCAGGGTGAACGTACGTCTGAGGGCGGGTGGCCGCGATAGAGCTTTAAGCGCCCGGTTGCATCAACCGGTTGCGCTCGCCGGCCTGCGCGTGCTCAGATCATCGCATGGCGCGCAAGCATTCCAAACATGGTCCTTACGAAGATCCGCATGCAAAGGACGAGGCTCCCAAGCCGGTGGTCCTCTGCTGGCTGTGCGGACGGGCCGCCGGCAGCAATATGGTCCTGCATCATCCCGTGCCCAAGAGCCGGGGCGGCACCGACGTGGTCCCCATGCACCCGATCTGCCAGCAAACGCTGATGGCCAATTTCAGCACGTCCGAACTGCAACGCCACGGCATGGATGTCGAGGGCCTGCTCGCCAACCCCAACGTTCGCAAGTTCGTCGATTGGGTCGCAAACAAGGACCCGGACTTCACTGCCACCACCACAAAGAAGCAGCGCTGATCGAAGATCGGCTAAACGGGGGAAAATCATGCGCCTATATACGTGCTTCGCAATGGCGGGACTGGCGCTGATTGCCGCGCCGGCCGGTGCCAGGACTGACAAAACGGGCAAAGGTCCAGTGCTTGCCGCGATCCAGGCATTCTCGGACGCGCGCGCACGTTTCGATTCCGCCGCGCTCGATCGGTTGCTGACATCCGATTACATCGAGGTTTCACCGCGCGGTGAAATCGACCGCCGGCCCGCCGTGCTCGGCTTCTATACGGCGGACAAGGCAAGTCCTGCTCCGCCGATGGTGTACGGTACCGAGGACGTACGCCGCTTTGGAGACACGGCGATCGTGATTGGTTCAATCGAATACACGATCGCTGCCCCAAACGGCGAGAAGGTTAAACGGACCGTTCGCGCAACCTATGTCGAACGACGCGTCGGGGGCCGTTGGCTGATCGCGTCGACCCAGTTCACCGGGGTGCCGCCAGCGCAGCCGGCGCGCTGATGGCCGGCGGCGAGGATTCGGTACGGACCGCTTCAACGCCGGCCCTGCTGCGGCCCGTCATCGGGCCGAACTCAAGGGGCTTGAGCACGCGTCTGGCGCGGGGAAGGCAAAGCGCGGCTCAGGCGGGAGAGGCAGGCGACGGCTCGCTCGTGGGGGATGGAGCCGCCGCCTCCGGCTGGACCAGAAGACCGCCGGACCCTTACGGGTGCAAAACCCCTGCACTTTCCGATAGTTATAGGAAAGACCGCGCGAATACGGTATTGCGGGGGGCTCGCGGCGGAAGACCTCGGTACTTATCTGGATCAAGTCGTTCCGCTCTCCAGGCCCTATTGAGTAGTCCCGTGCCACCCGTCGTTCACATCGTCGAACCCGATGCCCGTCTCGGCGCCGCGCTTGCGGCGTTGCTGCTTCGCCATGGCCACCTTGCCCAGTGTTTCGAGAGCGCGGCGCGGTTGCTTACCGATGCGCGGCTGGAGGAAGGCTGCGTGCTGCTCGACCTGCAGCTGCCGGACATGAGCGGCGACAAAGTGCTGGAAGAGCTGGCGCGGCGCGGCGTCACCCTGCCGGTGCTTGCAATGGCGGAGCCGGGCGATCCGGAGGCCGCGATTCGGGCCATGAAGCTGGGCGCGGTCGATTACCTCGAAAAGCCGGTGGCGGACGAGGACCTGCTCGCTGCGGTGGAGCGGGCCCTCGACCATTGGGCGCATGACGAGGAGCGGCGCCGGGCGCGAACGGATGCGGAGGCCAAGCTTGAGCGGCTGAGCCCACGCGAGCGCCAGATTCTGCAGGGGCTGCTCGGCGGCCAGTCCAACAAGGCGATCGCCCGTTCGCTCGGCCTCAGCCCGCGCACGGTGGAGATGCACCGCGCCAATATGATGGACGATCTGGAGCTGTCGAGCCTGCCCGAAGCGCTCCGCCTGGCGATCGATGCGGGGCTGCCGCCGCTTGCGGAAGACGGCAGCGAGGAGGCGCCGCCGCCGCCGGAGATGTCGCGGCCGCTGGTCCGCCGCGCCGGAGAAACGGAACGTCGGCACGACGAGAAATTGAAGCTGGTCCTGGAAGCGTCGGGGGACGGCGCCTGGGAATGGATCATCCCAACCAGCGAAGTGCGCCTCTCGACCCGGCTGGTGGAGCGGTTCGGCTACACGCCCAAGGAGGCGCCGAGCCGATTCGAGGGCCTGGCCGACTTCATCCATCCCGATGACTGGGATCATTTCCTGCGCGAGATCCAGGGCTACATGGAAGGCCGGATTGACGCATTCGCCTGCGAATTCCGGGTGCGCCGCGCCGACGGGCGCTGGGCGTGGATCTTTGATTTCGGAAGCATCGTCGATCGCGACACCAAAACCGGCGCGCCGCTACGCATGGCCGGGTCGATTTCCGAGATCACCGAGCGCAAGGAGGAGGAGCGGCGCGCGCACCAGGCGCATGAGCTGCTCGAACTCGCTTTGTGGGGCGCGGGCGCGGGCATCTGGGAGTGCGATCTCGAGACGCGGATCGTGCGCCTCTGCCGCCGAAGCCGCGAGCTGC
>DASWMM010000022.1:0-4788 GCA_036399755.1 Allosphingosinicella sp. | reverse complement strand
CGCCACGACGGCAAGGCCGGAGGCGAGGCCGATCCAGATGCCGACGCCCTGCCAGCCGAGGCCGAACGCAAGCCCTACCCCGGTGAGTAGCCCGACCACCCAATAGCCGAACGCGGCATAGACCATCGGCACCCGCGTATCCTGGAGGCCGCGCAGCATCCCGGCGCCAACCGCCTGAGCGCCGTCGAATATCTGGAAGAATGCGGCAACGACCAGGAAAGAGACGGCCAGCTTCATCACCGGGCCGTTGTCGGGATTGGCGGGATCGAGGAACAGGCGAACTAGGGCTTCGGGCGCGGCGAGCATGACCAGGCCGGTCAGTGTCATGAAGCCGACGCCCAGGGTGAAGCTCACCCAACCGGCGATGGCGACTCCGGTGCGGTCCTGCCGTCCGTACGCGAGGCCGACCCGCACCGTCGCCGCCTGCCCAAGTCCCATCGGCACCATGAAGGTTAGCGCGGCGAGCTGAATGGCGATCGCGTGGGCGGCGATCGAGGCCTGGCTGATCAGGCCCATCAGGAACACCGCCGAAGCGAAAATCGCGATTTCGAGCGTCAGCGTAACCGCAATGGGCGTGCCTAGGCGCCAGACTACGCGAAACCGCTCCCAATCGGGGCGCCAGAAGCGGCCGAACAGGCGGTAGCGGCGGAAGCGCGGGTGGAGGATGACGACCAGTGCCATGCCGCCGAACATGAAGAGGTTGGCGCTTGCGCTGCCGATGCCCGCGCCTTGAAGGCCGAGCTCGGGGAGGCCGAACTTGCCGAAGATCAGGGCGTAATTGATCAGGCCGTTATAGAGGACGGCGATCAGGCCGATGTTCAAAGACCAGATCGGCCGTTCAAGCGCCGACACGAACGAGCGCAGTACGATGTAGAAGAGGTAGGGCAGAAAGCCCCATTGCAGCGCGCGCACGAAGCTTTGCGCGCCGGCGGCGAGCTGCGGGTCCTGGCCCAGGGCAACCAGGATCGCCCCGGTGTTCCAGAGGATGATCCAGACCGGCACCGAGATTGTCACCGCAGCCCACATCGCCTGACGCACGGTGCGGCGCACATCGCGGACGCTGTGGCGGCGGGCACCGAGTTCCTTGGCGATCATCGGCGCCGAAGCGGTCACCAGACCAAGGCCGAAGATCAGGAAGACGAGGTAGACCTGAACGCCGAGCGTACCGGCGGCAAGCGCGTGCGGACCGGCGCGGCCGAGCAGGATAACGTCGGTGGCGTGGATCAACGACTGGGCGATATTGGTGAGGATCAGCGGCCAGGCGAGCGCCACCGTTGCGCGAATTTCCGCGCGCCACAGGTTACGGCTGGTTGTCTCCCCATGCATGCGCGGGACCTAGGCAGACGGTGCTTCGGCGGCAAGGCGCCATTGCACCGGCGAGATGCGCCCCCATCTCGCAGCCATGGTACCATTTTCAGTTCTCGATCTCGCCCCGGTCGCCGAAGGCAGCGACGCCGGACAGGCGCTGCGCAATGCGCTTGAGCTCGCCCGGTACGCCGAGGGGCTCGGCTACCATCGCTTCTGGATGGCCGAGCACCACAGCATGCCGGGCATCGCGAGCGCGGCGACATCGGTCGCGCTTGCGTATGTCGGCGCAGGTACCTCGACGATCCGCATCGGCGCGGGCGGCATCATGCTGCCCAACCACGCACCGCTTGTGATTGCCGAGCAGTTCGGGACGCTGGACGCGCTCTTCCCGGGCCGCGTGGACCTGGGGCTTGGCCGGGCTCCGGGCACCGACCGCGCCGCCGCCATGGCGATGCGCCGCAACCTCAATTCCGACGAGAACCAGTTCCCGCGCGATGTGGTGGAGTTGATGGATTACTTCCGCCACGATCCCGCTCGTCAGGTCCGCGCCATTCCCGGCGAAGGCCAGAACGTGCCGGTTTGGATCCTCGGCTCGAGCCTGTTCGGCGCGCAGCTCGCCGCCATGTTGGGCCTGCCTTACGCCTTCGCCTCCCATTTCGCGCCCGGGCAGATGGTCGAGGCCATCCATGTTTACCGGGAGATGTTCCGCCCGTCCGAGCAGCTCGACCGCCCCTATGTGATGCTTGGTTTCAACGCGTTCGCGGCGGACAGCGATGAGGAAGCGCAGCTTCTCGCCACATCGGTGATGCAGGCGTTCGTTAACCTGCGCACCGGCCGCGCTTCGAAGCTGCCGCCGCCGGTGGCGGGCTATGCCGAGACGCTGCCGCCCAACGGGCGGGCGATGCTGGACGAAGTGCTTTCCTGCTCCGCGATCGGCGCGCGCGCCAAGGTGAAGGCGCAGATCGAGGCATTCGTGGAGCGGACCGGCGCCGACGAGCTGATGATCACCTCGCAGATCTTCGACCATCAGGCGCGGCTACGCTCCTATCAAATCGTCGCCGAGGCGTTCGCCTAAGCTCGGGCGTCCAGTTCCTTGACGAGCCGCCGCGGCGCCTGCGCACGATAGCTCTCCTCGACCCATTCCCTGAGCTGCTCCGGGGGCGGCAGTCTCTCCTCATCCGGCTGGAACGTGACCCAGCCGGATTTGCCGAGGCCGTAACCGGTGGGGCACGCATAAGGCAGATCCAGCGCCACCTCGCCGGTGAAGCGCAGCTTCACGGACAGGCGGAACGGCTGCCCGGCAAGGGTAAGATAGGCGAAGGTCTTGTTGTTGACGGCGAGGTCGTCATGGTCCGGCCAGGGGGACTTGGAGTGGGCGCCGGGCAGCGTCAGGCCCCAGCGCCTCAGCTCCGATACTGCCTTGTCGATCGCCTCGCTCACCGCACGTCTCCGCTTGCCCAGGGAACATCGCTACCGCTTCCGCCTTTGATGCGGGGAGCAGAGGAGGAACGATCATGGCCGAAGACAGGGAAAAGATCACCACCGGAGCGAACGAGCGCGCGGTCAACGAGCCGATCGCCGGCACCGGGCCCGGCGTACCCGACGATGCGCGCGGCCCCGGCGAAGATCTGCCGGAGTTGCCGAGCGATGAGGAAGTAGCGCGGATCGCACGAAAGCTGGGAGCGCCGGTTCCGGACCCGCTGTAGGCGCTGAGGAGAAGAAGGCGTGGTGGGCGCGGCAGGGATTGAACCTGCGACCCCACCCGTGTGAAGGGTGTGCTCTACCACTGAGCTACGCGCCCACGCCCGAAAAGAAAGCCCGTGGGCCTTGCGTGCCGTGCCTTTAATGGGCCGCCTCCAGGCTGTCCAGCATGTGGCGGCGGAAAACGTCCCGGCTGCGCAGGAAATGAAACGGTGCCCCCCGGACCCGCGCCGTTTAGCGGCTGACCGAGTCCTTCAGCACCTTGCCGGCCTTGAACTTGGGCTGGGTGGATTCCTTGATCTGCATCGGCTCCCCGGTGCGCGGGTTGCGGCCCGTGGACGCCTTGCGGCGCGAGCAGGAAAAGGTGCCGAAGCCGACCAGGCGCACTTCATCGCCGCGCTTCAGCGAATTGGTGATCACTTCGAACACCGATTCGACCGCGCGGCTGGCATCGCTGCGGCTCAGCCCTGTCGCTTCGGCAACGGTGCCGATCAGCTCCTGCTTGTTCATCTTTCCCGAACCCCTGTTCGTTGGAATCGCGGCTCGCGCCAAACTTCATCTAAGGGCAGGAGGGAGCGCCGAGTCAAAAGGAAAGCGCGCCTCCCGGGGAAAGTCGCGCCAACCTTTCGCAAAGGTCCCAATGTTCGCATTCGTGCTCAGTGTCGGATCGACACCTCGTCAGGCGCTGCGGCGAGGTCGGGCACCGGAACGGTGGCGAGTTCATCCGCTTCGGTCCAGTCGATCGGCGTGACCGGCGTGGCGAGGGCGTGGGTGAGCACTTCGTCGACGTGAGACACGGGCACGATCTCCAGCCCGTCCTTGATCGCCTGCGGGATTTCGGCGAGGTCCTTCTCGTTCTCCGCCGGGATCAGCACCTTCTTGATGCCGCCGCGAAGCGCCGCGAGAAGCTTTTCCTTGAGGCCGCCGATGGGCAGCACCCGGCCGCGCAGCGTGACCTCGCCGGTCATCGCGACGTCGCGGCGGACCGGAATCCCGGTCAGGGTTGAGATGATCGCAGTGACCATCCCGACGCCCGCCGACGGACCGTCCTTCGGAGTCGCGCCCTCGGGCAGGTGGACGTGGATGTCCTTGCGCCCGAACAGGCTCGGCTTGACCCCGTAGCTCGGACTCCTCGCCTTGACGAAGGCGAAGGCCGCCTGGATCGACTCCTGCATGACGTCGCCGAGCTTTCCGGTCCACTTGATCTGGCCTTTGCCGGGCACGGTGACCGCTTCGATGGTGAGGAGCTCGCCGCCGACTTCGGTCCAGGCCAGGCCGGTGACCGCGCCGATCTGGTCCTCTTCCTCGCCCATGCCGTGGCGGTAGCGGGTAACGCCCGAGAATTCGGACAGGTTCTCGGCGGTGATCTCGACGCGCTCGGCCTTGCCCTCCAGGATTCGGCGAAGCGCCTTGCGGGCGACCTTGGCGATCTCGCGCTCAAGGGTGCGCACGCCCGCCTCGCGGGTATAATGCTGGATCAGGCTCCTCAGGCCGCTCTCGGTCAGCTCGAATTCGCTGTCCTTGAGGCCATGCGCCTCGATCTGCTTCGGCAGGAGGTGGCGCTGGGCGATCTGAACCTTCTCCTCCTCGGTGTAACCTTCGAGCCGGATGATCTCCATGCGGTCGAGCAAGGGCTGCGGCATGTCCATCGTGTTCGCGGTGGTGACGAACATGATGTCCGAGAGGTCGTAATCGATTTCCAGGTAGTGGTCCTGGAACTTCGAATTCTGCTCCGGATCGAGCACTTCCAAAAGCGCCGAGGCGGGATCGCCGCGAAAA
>DASWMM010000021.1:0-23577 GCA_036399755.1 Allosphingosinicella sp. | reverse complement strand
CACGGCGCAGAAGGGCTACCGGACCCTCGTCACCACGCTGACCAAGCGCATGGCCGAGGACTTGACCGAGTTCATGCACGAAGCCGGCCTGCGCGTCCGCTACATGCACTCGGACGTCGAGACTCTGGAGCGCATCGAGCTGATCCGCGACCTCCGCTTGGGCGTCTACGACGTGCTGGTCGGCATCAACCTGCTCCGCGAAGGCCTGGACATTCCGGAGTGCGGCCTCGTCGGTATCCTCGATGCGGACAAGGAAGGCTTCCTGCGCTCTGAAACCTCGCTGATCCAAACCATTGGCCGCGCCGCCCGCAACGTGGAAGGCCGCGTCATCCTCTATGCCGATCGAGTTACCGGCTCGATGGAGCGCGCGCTCAACGAAACCGACCGCCGCCGAAGCAAGCAGCTCGAATACAATGCCGAGCACGGCATCACGCCGACCACCATCAAGCGCAACATCTCCGACATCATCGCCCACGTCTCCAGCCGCGACGGCGTGGTTGTGGACACCGGCGACGACGAACGCCCGCACCTCGTCGGCCACAACCTCAAGGCCTACATCTCCGACCTGGAAAGCCGGATGCGCAAGGCCGCCGCCGACCTCGAGTTCGAAGAAGCCGGTCGTCTTCGCGACGAGATCCGCCGCCTTGAAGCCGACGAACTCGGCATTCCGGACCACGAGAAACGAGCGCCCGTGGTGGGCAACTCCACGGAAGGGAAACCCGGGACTCGCAAGACCCGGTACGGAAAGCAGCAGCAAATGCGCATGAACAAGCGGGCTGGCGGCCGGCGCTGAGAGCATCCCCACAGGAATGACTTCATTTTGAGGTGCGTTTTTCGAGAATGATGGTAATTTCCCGTTCGGGGGGATCACATCATGGCGACGGCTGGCCCGGAATATCACGACAAGTTCAACGCGGCGTTCGACAAGGAGTTGGAGTACGTCGAGACACGGTGGCGCGCGAAGAACACCCGCCGGTGGGAGGAAGCAGCCAGTTTTCGCTGTGTTGAGGCGACGCAAGCGGGTGACGCCGCGGCAGCTGACGCGATCGCGCAAGAGACCGAGCCCGAAACGAGCTTCGACAAGAACAATCTCGTCGGGCTTGCCCTTTCCGGCGGCGGGATCCGTTCCGCGTCCTTCTGTATGGGCGTGGTTCAGCAGTTGCACGTCGCAGGCGTGATCGACCGCCTTCATTATATGAGCACCGTCTCCGGGGGCGGCTATACGGGCTCCTCGCTAAGCTGGTTTCTCTCGCAGCCTGAGGACAAGGAAGGGCGGCGGTTCGGCACCCAGACGGACAATTTCCCCTTCTGCGGCGGAGAACCGGCCGGGACGCGCCTTGCTTCGGAGCCCCGCGACAGGCACGGCGTCGCGCCGGTCGACGGTCGCACGGTGCTCGATTACATCCGCCAGCGCGCCTCGTATCTCAACCCTGGCGCCGGCTTCTCCATCGTCTCTGCAATCGCGATCGTCCTCAGGAGCATTCTCACCTCCGTCTTCGGTTTCGTGTTGCTGGCGGCGCTCGCCTCGCTCGCGATCCTCCACTTCGAGCTGTTCCGCCGCCCGCTTGGTACAGTCGGAGTCGATGCGCCGGATGCCTTTGACCTGGTTAAGCGAATTGATCTGTTCGCAGCATCGGGCCTGGCGCTGCTGGCCCTTATTGCGGTGAGCATCCTGCTTTATTCGCTGGCCAGCGCCTTTCCGCTGGCAGAGAAGGCCGCTTACTCGCTGAGGCGCGGCTATCAAAAGACCGCCGGCTTTCTCGTGGGGGCGGCCGGAGCACTCTTCGTGCTAAGCCTTCTCCACCTCCTGATCGACACGCTCCTGAGGAGAGAGCTTGGTGGCGAGTTGGCAGCGCTTGGCACCGCCTCGACCGGCATGGGCGCCGCAGGCGGCCTGATCCTGCGCAGCATTGGCCGTGCAAAGCCGACCGTTATCAAAAGCGCGGCGATCGCGCTGATGCCCGGCGCGGCGCTGCTGCTGCTCGTGGCGGGCATCGTCATCCTTGGCCACCTGCTCGCCGATCTCATCTTCGGGGCTGGAGCCCGCTGGGAGATCGCCTTTGCAGCGGGCGTGATCGTCTATGCGGTGTTCACCAACATCAACCTCACCGGCTTCCACCGCTTCTACCGTGACCGGCTGATGGAGAGCTTCATGCCCGATCCGGCGAGAATCGTGGACGACGGACAGGCCGCCGAGACCCGCGCCGACGAGAAGAAGCTCTCCGACATATGTGGACCGGAAGACGACGGCCCATATCACCTGATTAACGCGCACGTCGTGCTCCTCGGCGCGAAGAAGGCGCGGCAACGCAGTCGCCAGGGCGACTCCTTTGTCCTTTCCCGCCTTTATTGCGGGTCGGAGGCGACAGGCTATGTCTCGACCGCTGACTGGCTCCCCGGGCCCGGGTTTTCGCTGCTCGGCCGGCGGGTCGGCGCCATGCGTCTGCCGACCGCGATGGCGATATCCGGGGCGGCGCTCAACCCGCGCGCCGGCGCCGATGGCCAGGGATCGACCAAAGGGGGCGCGATCTCAGCTCTTCTCAACCTCCTCAACCTGAGGCTCGGTTACTGGGTGCCCTCGCCCGCGAAGCTCGCCGCCGGGCGGGCGCGCCCGAGCTTTTATACGGCGCCCAACTTCCTGTTTCCCGGGCTTAGCCAAGGGCTATTCGGCTTTTTCCACAATGAAACTGCCAATTGGCTGGAGCTCAGCGACGGAGGCCATTTCGAGAACACCGGAATGTATGAGCTCGTCCGCCGGGGCGTGCGCACGATCGTCTTCGCCGACGGTTCGACGGACCCGGAGATTGCCCTGCAGAGCTTCGCCAACGCGCTCGAGAAGGTTTATATCGACTTCAACGTGCAGGTAACGTTCGACGAGAAGGATCTTCATTTCACCGGCCTGATGAAGGGCAGCTCGGATCCGGACGATCACGTCGCAAAGAAACTGGAGCTCGCCAAAGCGGGCTATGCCATCGGCACCATCCGCTATCCCAAGGTGGACGGGAAGGAGGTGCCGCCGGGGACGCTCATCTATATAAAGTCGACGATGGTGAGGGACCTTCCCGCGGCCCTTTACTCATACAAGGCTGTGAATCCGGTCTTCCCTTCGGAATCGCTTGCGGACCAGTTCTTTAGCGAGCAGCAGTTCGAGGCGTATCGGGCGCTTGGATTTGCGCTCACACGGGCGATGACCGGGGCCGCCAAGGGCCAGGTGTGGGGGCGGCCGATCGGCCTTTGAGGTGGTTGAGCCCGGGCGGCAGCGGCCCTATGTCCCCGCCACCATGGCAGCACCCGTCCTCGCTTACGAAAATCTTGGTCTTCAGCAAGGCTCCGGCTGGCTGTTTCGCGGTATCGACCTGTTTGTCGGCGCGCGCGACCGGCTGGCGCTGATTGGACGCAATGGCGCGGGCAAGACCACATTGCTGAAGTGCCTTGCGGGCGTGATTGAGACCGATGAGGGGCGGCGGACGATCCAGCCGGGGACCAAGGTGGTGCTGCTGGAGCAGGATCCCGCCGTCGCCAGGTTCGAAACATTGCGGGACTATGCGCTGAGCGCGCCCGACGCGCCGCCCGAGCATGTGGTGGATGCGGTCGCGGATCAGCTCGGCATCGATCTCGACCGGCCCTCCACAACGGCTTCGGGCGGGGAGCGGCGGCGGGCGGCGATCGCCCGCGCGGTGGCGCAGGAGCCGGACGTGTTGCTGCTCGACGAGCCGACCAACCATCTCGACGTCGCGGCGATCGAGTGGCTGGAGGATTGGCTCAGCCGGTTCAACGGCGCCTTTGTCGCGATCAGTCACGACCGCGCGTTCCTGACCCGCCTTACGCGCTCGTCGCTGTGGCTGGAGCGCGGCTCATTGCGCCGGGCCGAGATCGGGTTCGGCGGCTTCGATGCATGGACCGAGCAGGTCTTTGCCGAAGAGGCGCGCAACGCCGCCCGGCTCGATGCCAAATTGAAGCTCGAATATCACTGGCTGGAGCGCGGCGTCACCGCCCGGCGCAAGCGCAACCAGGGCCGCCTCGCCAAGCTGCACGAGATGCGCGCCACCCGCGCCGCGATGATCGGGCCTGCCGGTACCGCGAAGCTCGGCCTCGCCAACGACGATGCAAAGACCAAGGTGGTGATCGACGCCGAGGGCGTCACCAAGCGCTTCGGCGAGCGCGCAATCGTCAAGGATTTCACCTTGCGCATCACCCGCGGAGACCGGATCGGCGTGGTTGGCGCCAATGGCGCGGGCAAGACCACCCTGCTCCGGCTGCTGACCGGCGAACTGGCGCCGGACGAGGGCCGAATTCGCCGCGCCAAGACGCTGCAGGGGATCATGATCGACCAGCAGCGCCGCTTGCTTGATCCTGCCAAGACCGTTCGCGACATCCTCGCCGACGGCGGCGATTGGGTGGACGTGCGCGAGGAACGCAAGCACGTCCAAGGGTATCTCAAGGAGTTCCTGTTCGAGCCTGGGCTTGTGGATGCGAAGATCGGCACGCTGTCGGGCGGCGAGCGCTCGCGGCTTCTTCTGGCACGGGAATTTTCGCGCAAGTCAAACCTGCTGGTGCTCGACGAGCCGACCAATGACCTCGATCTCGAGACCCTGGACCTGCTTCAGGAGGTGATCTCGGACTATGACGGCACCGTCCTCATCGTCAGCCACGACCGCGACTTTCTCGACCGGACGGTAACGATCACGCTCGGCCTCGACGGTTCCGGGAAGGTCGATGTGGTCGCCGGCGGCTATGAGGACTGGGTGCGGCAGCGCAAGGCGGACGCCCAGGCGCGTTCGTCCCGAGCGAAGCCGAAGGCCGCGAGCACGGGCCCCGCACCCGCGCCGGAAACCGCGAAGCCCGCGCGCGCCAAGCTCACTTACAAGGATCAGCGCGACTACGACCTGCTGCCGGGCCGCATCGAGGAACTGGAAGCACAGATCGCCCGCGACGAGCAGGCGCTTGCCGATCCGGACCTGTACGCGCGCGACTTCAAGCGATTCGAGGCGCTGACTGCAGGCATCGAGAAAGCGCGTGCCGAGCGCGATGCTGCGGAGGAACGCTGGCTAGAGTTGGCAGAGAAGGCCGAGGCGTTGGCGGGATGACTGTGCCTCCCCATGCGCAGCATGGGGAGGGGGACCATGCGAAGCATGGTGGAGGGGTGACTGGCTCCAAGATCATTGATCTTGCGCCGCATGCTCTCAGCTCGCGGCAGCTACCCCTCCACCACCCTTCAGGTGGTCCCCCTCCCCACTGCTTCGCAGCAGGGAGGCACTGAACGCTAAATCACCTGCACGTGCTCCCCGCCCCCTCGTCCAGATCCAGGCAGCGGCCGTCGATCGTGCCCGGCGTGATCGGCACGCCGATCAGCGCGGCCAGCGTTGGCAGAATGTCCGCAGTTTCCACCGCCAGCGTTTGTTCGAACGGGGTCATGCCCTTGCGCCAGAACAGAATCGGCACCTTGCGGTCGTAATCCCAGGGGCTGCCGTGGGTGGAGACGTAGCCGCGGTTGGTGTCGTAGATCGGGGTCACGCGCGGCCTCAGCTGGACGACGAAGTCGCCGGAACGCTCCGGGTCGAAGCTCGCCTTGGCCCGTTCCAGCAGGCTCCATTGGTCCGGCGCGCCTTTGGGGGCGGGAGAGGCGATGATCTCGGCGCGGGTGAAGACGGCGGCGACCTGCGGGTGGATGCGGTAGGTGCGCACCGCCTCGGTGAGCACGCGCTGACGCTGGGCGGGAGTGAGCGTGCGATCGACATACATGTCGCCGAACGCACCGTCGCCGTAGAGGACTTCACCCTTGAGCTTGAGCTTCGCGGCCAGCGCCTTCGCCATGTTGCCGGAGTTGAGCGCCGGATCGACGCGCGCCGCATCGGGCGCGGCATGGTCGCGGTTGCGCTCGGGAATGTCGTGGCCGCCATGGTCGGCGGTGAGCATGACGAGGTAATCGACCCCGGTCACATCGAGCTTGCGGAAGAAGTCGCCTAGCGCATTGTCGAGTGCCATCAGCTGGATGCACATCTCGGCGCCCTCGGTGCCGTAGGTGTGGCCGACATAATCGGTCGCGGACAGGCCGAGAATGAGGAGGTCGGTGGCTCCACCTTCGCCGAGCTTCATGTCGCGGCGCATCGCATCGCCAAGATCGAGCGTCGCGCGGTCGAGATCGGGCGAGGCGCGAAAGCCGCGGCTGTCGTCCGCCTCACGCGCGAAGCGGCCCTCGCCGACCGGTTTGTCGGCGCCGACCACCGGCACGGCCCGGCTGTGGGGCTCGCAGACCTTCGGCAGATCGCGCGCGCTTCGGCCTTTCGCGATGTCGGCGGCGATGTCGCGATTAGCCACGGCGGCGACCGTTGAGGCGGCGCCGGCGTGGCTGACGAAGTCCTTGCCGCCCCACCACCAGCGCTGATCGGGGTCGTAGCCGCCCATCATGATCGCCGCGCGGTCCTTGCCGGCGACCACCGCCACGCGGGCACGCGGATCGGCGCGCTTCATCCGGTCGCCAAGCGCCGGCACCTTCAGGTGAAAGGTGGAGACGGTATATTTGTCATGGCTGCTGCCCGGGACTCGCGGGTCTTCCGAACAATAGATGTTCTTGTCCTCGCGCGCCGCACCGAGGTTGAACCAGTTGTTGGCGATGATGCCGGTGCGCGAGGGCCGCGATCCGGTGAGGATCGTCGAGTGGCCGGGGCAGGTCTCGGTTGCGTTATGGCCCTGGTAGCCGTTGGGGAACACCACGCCCTCCGAAAGGCGCTGCAGCCCGCCATCGAAATGCTGTCGATATTGCTGGAACAGGTCGGCGGAGAACTGATCGACCGAGATGGCGACGATCAGCTTGGGCGGTGCCTTCTGCTGGGCGGTTGCTGGCGCGGCGAGCAAGGCGAGCGCCGAAAGGGCAGCGAAGCGGACGGCTTTCATTGGCTTCCCCCGGAGAAAGGTGAAGCCGCAATCTTCTACAATGTCCGCCGCGCGGAGCAAGGCCGCAACGAGGGGGCACCGGCCCGTGCCGATGACCCCTCGGTTCGCCCCTGCAATCCGCTAGCCCCGCCGCGCGGCGGCGAGATGATCGCGGATCTGCTCGTCACTCGGTGCGCCTCGCGAAGCCTGTTCGAGAAGCGCCATGCCCTGCGTCTTGTCGCTGCCGCTCTTGTAGAGCAGCCAGCCGTAGGTGTCGGTGGTCGCCGGGTTCTTCTTGTCGAGTTCCCAGGCCTTTTTCGCGATCGGCAAGGCGCTCCGGTAGTCGCGCTTCTCCGAATAGGCCCAGGCAAGGTTGTTGAGCAGGGTCGCGTCGCGGTCGCCGATCCGTTTCCTCAGCCGCTCGAGGATGGCAACCGCGCCGTCCCACTGCTTGGCCTGGAGAAAGGCGTTGGCGGCAAGGGTCTGCGCAGGCACGTTCTGCGGGTTCTGCGCGAGATAGAGCTCCAGCACCCGCGCCGCGCCGGTGGCGTTGCCCGAATTGCGCAAGGCTTCGATGAGGCGTATCGCCACCGGCTCGTTGAAGGCGAGGTTGGCGGCTTTGCGGTATTCCTCCACGGCGCCTTTGTAATCGCCGGTGATACCGCGCGCGTCGCCGACCAGCATGTGCGCGTCGGGCACGCCCGGGCTGCCGGCCTGAAGCGCCCGGGCGCGCTCGAGCGCTTCGCCGCCGAGGCCGCGGCCGAGCAGCGCGCGAATGAGCTGGATCTGGAGCTGGGCATCCCTGGGAGACGCGGCAAGCTTGCGGCGCAACTGGGCAAGCTGGGCTTCGTCCACCGGGCCGTCGATCAGGGCCGTCGCCGTCCGGCGCTGCGGCTCGGCGGCGCGGGCAAGATAGCGGGCGGCGAGATCGGTATTGCCCTGCTTGTCATAGGCCTTGCCGATCAGCGTCAGCACGTAGGAGTCCGCGTCGCCCCGGTCGGCGAGCGGCCGAAGCGTCTGGATGGTGCCGGCTGCGTCGCCAAGGCGCCATTGCGAGGCCGCGAGGAGGCGCCGCGCCTTGACGTTGTCGGGCTGGGCGCCGACCAGCTTCTGAAGCCTGGCGATCGCCTGCTCGGCATTGCCCGTCTCGAAATCGATCGCGCTGGCCAGCAGCATTCCGGCCGGCTTGTCGTCCAACGCGCCCCCGGTCCGCTGGAACAGAGAGCGGGCGAGGTCGAACTTCTTGGCGCGGGCGGCGAGCATAGACTGCAGGTAATAGGCAACCGGGTTGTTAGTCTGGATGGCAAGGATCTTGCGCGTCTCGGCAAGCATCTCCTTCATCCGGCCAAGATCGCCAAGCGTTGCCGCGCGCTCGACCAAAGTGGGAATGTGGTTGGGATCGATCTGCAGCGCGCGGTCGAACCACGGCATCGCGGCGGCCAGGCCATATTGGGTGCGGGTGAGCTCGCCGCGCAGGGACAGCGCCTCGATGTTGCGGGGATCGAGCTGAACCGCCTTGTCGGCGGCGGCGACGGCTCCGGCGAGATCGCTGGTGCCGCGGCGAAAGCGGGCGAGATCCGTCCAAACGTCCGTGTCGTTCGGGCCGGCGGCAAGCGCCTCGTCAAAGGCGGAACCGGCAGCTCCGGCGTTGCCGAGCGCCATCTGGGCGCGGCCGCGCATTCGGGCCGCATAGGCGGCGTGCGCGGGCGGCGCCTTGGCGGCTTCGGCGATCGCTTCGTCGAACCGCTTCTGCAGCACCAAGGCGTTGGCCATCAGGTGGTGCGTCTCGGCGAGCGGCACCCTGAGCGCGCGGGCGCGGGCGATCTCCGCCTCCGCCGCGACGCCGTCGTTGAGCAGCAGATACGTCCGCGCCTGGGCGAGGCGGATCCTGCCGTCGTCCGGATTGGCCTTGATCGCGTTCAGGAACTCGATCCGAGCCTCCTGCACCTGGCCCTTGTCGAGTGCGGCGAGGCCGCGCTGGTACGCGCCCTGCGCGCCGCCGGCGCCCGCGGGGGCGTTGGAGCAAGCGGCGGCGACGCTGAGCAACGCGGCGGCGAAGAGGAGCTGATGCTTTTTCATGGCTGGAGCCCATATCGTTCGAGGAGATCGTAAAGCGTCGGGCGGCTGATCCCGAGCAGCTTGGCGGTGTTGGAAATATTGCCTTCGCACCGGGCGAGCGCCTGGCGGATGGAGCGGCGGTCGGCGGCCTCGCGCGCGGCCTTGAGGTTGAGCGGAAGCGGCTCCTCCTCGCGTGCTTCGAGATCGAGATCCTCGGCGGCGATCATCTTGCAGTCGGCCATGATCACCGCCCGCTTCATGCGGTTCTCAAGCTCGCGGACGTTGCCGGGCCAGGGCCAGCTATCGATCGCGGCGAGGGCGGCGGGCGTCATGCCCTTGACCTGCGGGTTCATCTCCGGCGCAAAGCGGTGGAGGAAATGCTTGGCGAGCAGCACCGCGTCGCCGTGCCGTTCGGCAAGCGACGGGATGCGCACCACGATCTCGGCCAGGCGGTACCAGAGGTCCTCGCGGAAGCTCCCCGCCTTGATCATCTCGGGCAGGTCCTGGTGGGTTGCGCAGACGATTCGGGTGTCGACGGCGATCGGCTTTCGGCCGCCGATCCGCTCGATGGTGCGCTCCTGAAGGAAGCGGAGCAGCTTGACCTGGAGCGGCAGCGGGATGTCGCCGACTTCGTCGAGGAAGAGCGTGCCGCCATGGGCGAGCTCGATCTTGCCCTCGGTGGTCTTGATCGCGCCGGTGAACGCGCCCTTTTCGTAGCCGAACAATTCGGCCTCGAGCAGGTTTTCCGGAATCGCCGCGCAGTTGATCGCGACGAACGCGCCCCCTGCCCTGCGGCTCGATTCGTGAAGGCCGCGCGCGAGCAATTCCTTGCCGGTGCCGCTTGCGCCGAGCAGCATCACGGAGACACCGGTGTTGGCCACGCGCTCGATGGTGCGGGCGACCTTGAGCATTTCCGGCGCGGCGGTGATCATGGTGCCGAGGACCTTGGTGTCCTCCCCCACCCGCTCCTCCAGCCGGCGATTCTCATGCTCGATGCCGTGGAGCTGGAAGGCGCGGCGGACGATCAGGCCGAGCTGATCGATATCCACCGGCTTCTGGTAGAAATCGTAGGCGCCGGACGCGATCGCACGAAGCGCGCTTTCCCGGGCGCCGTGGCCGGATGCGACGATGACCTTGGTCTCGGGCTTGAGCGCCAGAATGGTTTCAAGCGTCGCGAAGCCTTCGGTGACTCCGTTAGGGTCGGGCGGCAGGCCCAGGTCGAGGGTCACGACGGATGGCTCCTCGGAGCGCAACAGGTCGATGGCCGCGTTGCGATCGGAGGCGAACAGCACCTCGTAATCGTCATAGGCCCAGCGCAGCTGGCGCTGCAGGCCCTCGTCGTCCTCGACGATCAGCAGTTTCGCCTTTGCTGCGGCCGTCATGCGCACATCCGTTGATCAGAGTAAGACGCGCTTATCGCGGCAAGCGGTAAAAACAGGGTGAAGCAGGTGCCCTCCCCCTCCCGGCTGGCGACTTCGAGACGGCCGCCCATCGCGGCGACCAGCGCCCGGGCCTCGAACGCGCCGACCCCGAAGCCGCTGTCCTTGGTCGAGGCGAAAGGCTGGAACAGGCGGCTGCGGATGAAGTCGGCGGACATGCCGGCGCCGCGGTCACGCACTTCGATCAGCGCTTCGCCGGACGCTTCGTGCAGGGCGATCTCGACCGGCACGCCCGGCGCGCTGGCGTCGATGGCGTTCTGGACGAGGTGGGAGAGCGCCTGGTCGAGGCCGGCGGGATCGGCGAGGCCGACGAGGCCCGGCTCGGCGGAGACCGTCACCGGGTGAATTCGCTTCTTTACCTTGGCGACCGCCTCGGCGACTTCGGCGAGGCGGATTGGGCGTGGCGGCTCGGCCTCGGCGGTGCGCGACGGGGAGAGACGGGCGAGAAGATCGTTCATCTTTTTCACCGACGATTGCAGGGTCGCGATCATGTCTTCGCGAAACGCCGGATTGTGGGCGTGGCGCTCCGCATTGCGGGCGACAAGGGAGAGCTGGCTGACCAAATTCTTGATGTCGTGGAGGATGAAGGCGAAGCGGCGGTTGAACTCGTCGAAGCGCTGCGCATTGGCGAGCGCTTCCTGAGTGCGCGCCTCGGCAAGGTAGGTCGCGGCCTGAATGCCGGCGGTGCGGAACAGGTCGAAATCCTCCCAGTCGAGCGGCCGGCGGACCAATGGGTGATCGAGGATCACGAGCCCGACCAGCTTTTCGCGGTGGAGCAGGGGAATGCCGGCCCATGCGTCGAGCGAGGTAAGCCCCGCCACATGGGCTTCGGAGGGCGGCGCGGCGAAGTCGAGCACGTGCGCGCTGCCTTCCAGGAAGGCAGTAAGCTGGGCCGCTTCGATCGGCCGTTGCGGCACGTCGCGGCCCCACTGCCATTGCGCCTCGAGCGCCAGCCTGCCGTCATCGCCCGCCAGCAGCAGCCCGCCCGGCGAGCCCGCCATGTCGGCCAGCGCCTTCACGACGCGTTCGCCGATCGAGGCTTCGTCCTGCCCCCCGGCGCCGATCGCCCGGGCGAAGCGAAGCCATTCCTCGCGATAGTCGTAGCGGTGCTCGAACAGGTGCTTGGCGAGGATGACGCGCAGCCATGCACGTGCGCGTTTCGAAGGGATGACCACCACGGCGGCCGCGGTCATGAGCAGGACGACACCGGCCTGGGCGAGGCCGCCCCAACCGCCGCCGGCAATCTCCATTGCCCGAGCGGCGGTCATCATGCCGATCAGGTAGCCAAGGATGGCGAGCACCGAAAAGGACTGGAACGTGGCGGCGCGGCTGAGGCGGACCTTCCAGTCGCCGCTCTGCCGCAATGCAAGCATGAACAGGGGCGCAAGCGCCGCAAGCAGCACGCCGCGAAACGCGATCAGCTCCACGGGCGCGGCGTGGGCCAGATAGCCCGTGGTGTAGAGGTGGAGATCGTAGGCCCAAAGCGCCGCAAGCGCGATTGCAGGGAGCTTGATCCCGGTCCGGCTGTCCGGCGCCGCCTGACCGTAGAGGTTGTGGACGAGGACAAGCGAGCCCGCCGCGAGGGTAAGGCCGAGCATCTGCGCGGCGGCAAGCAGGGCCTCGCGGGCCAGCGGTGCGGCGGCGAATTCGGGCATCACCGCCGCGATGATCGCCTGGCAGCCGATTACGCCAGCGACGACCGCATAGACGACGCGCACCGCGCGGTGCCGCTCGCCGGCGGCGGCGGTGCGCACGATCGCGTACATGAAGCCGAGAAAGGCGAAGTTGCGCGCGCTTTCGGTAAGGCCGGACGCCATGCTGTGCGCCCCGAGGAGGGCGACGGTGAGCGCCCACAGGGTCGTCGCCGCAAAGGCCGCGCCGAGCCAGCGGCCGTGCAGGTCCTGCTCGCGGCGCCGAAGCTGCGCAAAGGCAAGGGCGCCGAACAGCAAGGCGGCAAGCCCATGGCTCCATTGCTCGATGGCGGCGAGCGTCATCGCGCGCCTTCCGGCCAGAGCACGACCCGCACGGTCTGGAGCAGGATCAGGATGTCGAGAAAGGGCGTGTAGTTCTTGGCGTAATAAAGATCGTATTCGAGCTTCTGGCGGGCATCCTCGACGCTTGCGCCATAAGGGAAGTTGATCTGCGCCCAGCCGGTGATGCCGGGCTTCACCACGTGCCGCTCGGCGTAATAAGGCAGGCGGGCTTCCAGGTCGGCGACGAATTGCGGGCGTTCGGGACGCGGGCCGACGAAGCTCATCTCGCCCTTCAGCACGGTCCAGGCCTGGGGCAGCTCGTCGATCCTGAGCTTGCGGATGATCGCGCCGACGCGGGTGACCCGCGGATCGTCCTTTTGCGCCCAGACCGCCTTGCCGCCCACTTCCGCATCCTCGCGCATCGAGCGCAGCTTGAGGATTTCGAAGCCCTGACCGTAGAGGCCGACGCGCTTCTGGCGGAAGAAGGCCGGGCCGCGGCTTTCCAGCTTTACGAGCAAAGCGGTGAGCAGGATCAGCGGACCGAAGATCAGCAGGATGAGCGCGCTCACCGCCACGTCGAACAGCCTCTTGGAGGCGGACGACAAACGCCGCCCCGCCGAAAAGCCGTCGGAAAAGATCAACCAAGAGGGATTGAGGCTGTCGAGATCGACCCGGCCCGTCTCCCGCTCCAGAAAGGAGGAGATTTCCGAAACATCGACTCCGGCCGTCTTGACCCGCAAAAGATCGTGCAGCGGCAGCGCATTACGCCGTTCCTCCAGCGCCAGCACCACCTGCGTCGCGCCAAGTCGGACGACATGGTCGGCGAGGCTCTTGATATCCCCGCGATTGACGGCGCCCGTCACCGCCACGGCGCCGCCGTCGTTCATGGCCACGAAGCCGGCAACCTGGAAGCCGGAGCCATCCTTTTTGGCGAGCTCCGCGATTCGGGCGGCGCGCGGGCCGGCGCCGAGGATCAGGATTCGGCGCTTGAACGCTTCGAGGCCGAGCAGGCGCTGGGCGAGCAGGCGCGCGGCGGACAGGCCGACCAGCGCGAAGATCATCGCGTACAGGAGGTTGGAGCGCCAGAAGCCGACCGAGGGAAGCAGGAAGAAGACAAAGGCGAGCAGCATCACGCCCAGCGAGACGGCGACGACCAGACGGGCCGCGCCGATCCGCATCGAACGCAGCGCATCGACCGAGTAAACGCCGACGCCGACCATGGAGAGCATCAGGGTGACGGCAAAGGTCAGGAGGTGCGGCAACCGCCCGACGTCCGGGTCTGGGCTGGCGTCGATCTGCCACAGCCTCAGGAGCCAGCCTCCCTCGCCAGCCAGCATGAGCAGCATGAAGTCGACCAAGCCAAGCCACAGCACGGCGTGGGGGACGTAATGTTTGAACAGCCTTACCACCGCGCCGACGCCTTCGAACACGGGGCCGCGGCGCGCGGCTCAGAGGCGGCGCTGGGCGGGGTGGGTGTAAGCTTCTCCGACACGGCTGCCGCTGTCGCAGAAATTGACAAACAAAGGGTGAAAGCGGGCAAGCGCCTTGTGGCTTCCCCTCAAACACCGTTCGTCTCGAGCGAAGTCGAGAGACGCCGGCACTGAGTCCGCGGGAGCGTTTCTCGACTGCGCTCGAAACGAACGGGGGTGTTAGCTGAAGCAATTTCCCAATTGCGTTTGGTCGCGCAGCACCGAGGCTTCGGTCACATTTCCCCACCCGTTGTCAGCACGATCTTGCCCACGTGCAGGCCGGAGTCCATCCGCCGATGGGCGTCGGCGGCCCGGTCTAGGGGGAAAACCGAATCGATCACAGGCCGGATGCTGCCCGCCTCCAGGTGCGGCCAGACCTCCCGGCGCAGTTCCTCGGCCAGTCCCGCCTTGAAGCCGCCATCCCGCGCCCGGAGGGTGGAGCCTGTGAGGGTCAGGCGCTTGGCCATCACCTGCCAGAGCGGCAGCTCGGCCTTGGGCCCCCGCTGCATGGCGATAGACACGTGGCGCCCTTCCTCGGCGAGGCAGAGGAGGTTGCGGGGAAGATAGTCGCCGCCGATCATGTCGAGCACGACATCCAAGCCGCAGCCTCCGGTGAGGCGCTTCACCTCCTCGACGAAATCCTGCGCGCGGTAATCAACGGCATGGGCGGCCCCGATCTCCAGCGCGCGGGCACATTTCTCCGCCCCCCCTGCGGTGACGATGACGGTGAGGCCGAACACCCGGCCGAGCAGGATGGCGGTTGTGCCGATGCCGCTGGTGCCGCCATGGACCAGCACCGTCTCGCCCGCCTTCGCCGCCCCGCGCCCGAACAGGTTGGTCCACACGGTGAAGAAGGTCTCGGGCAGCGCCGCCGCCTCCACCATCGAGAGCGGCGCCGGCACTGGCAGGCACTGGGCGGCGGGCGCCACGCAATATTCGGCATAGCCGCCGCCGGAGACCAGCGCGCAGACCCGCTCGTCAAGCCGCGCCGGATCGCCGCCCACAACCGTCCCGGCGACTTCCAAGCCGGGAATGGACGGCGCCCCGGGCGGCGGCGGGTAAAGGCCGAGGCGCTGCATCACGTCGGGCCGGTTCACACCCGCGGCTTCAACCCGGATAAGCAGTTCACCGGCCCCAGGCACCGGCACCGGCCGCTCCACGGGCTGCAGCACTTCGGGGCCGCCGGCCTCGGCGGGGTCGATCGCGATCATGGTTTCGGGCAAGGTCATTGCGCCAGCGTCGCGGCGAAGCGAGCGGTGCGCAAGCTCCTTTGCATTGACTTATGGCGCCCCACGCGGGATTTTCAGCGTCATGGACCTTGAGGATCTCTTCCCCTCCAAGCCCGACGATCCGCTGGCCCAGCTCGCCAGGCAGGATCTCGATCCCTTGTCGTTGGACGAGCTCCACGCCCGCATCGCGGCGCTGGAAGCGGAAATCGCCCGCGCTAAGGCCCGCATCGATTTCGCGACCAGCCACCGGGCGATCGCCGAAGACCTGTTCAAGAAATGAGGACGGCAGGGGAACCGATAGGCTTTTCCCCAGCTTTCAAAGAGACCTGCTTGATGCCGGGTCCCCGACACCCGACATTAGGGACAAGCTGCTCGTGATCCACGCGGGCCTCAAGGAGTAATCTAGTGCCGTCATTTGCCCGCGAACTCGAGCAGACCCTGCACACCGCGCTCGCCGAAGCGTCGGGGCGCAAGCATGAATATGCAACGCTCGAGCACCTCCTCCTCGCTTTGATCGAGGACACCCATGCCGGCCGCGTCATGAAGGCGTGCGGCGTCGATCTCGACGAACTGCGCGAAGCGGTGAAGATGTATCTCGACAACGAGCTCGAGGCGCTGAAGGTGGAGGGCGAAACCGACCCGTCGCCGACCAGCGGCTTCCAGCGCGTCGTTCAGCGCGCCATTCTCCACGTCCAGTCTTCGGGCCGCGACGAAGTGACCGGCGCCAACGTGCTGGTCGCGCTCTTCTCCGAGCGCGAAAGCTACGCCGTCTACTTCCTGCAGCAGCAGGACATGAGCCGCCTCGATGCCGTCAGCTACATCAGCCACGGCGTCGGCAAGGGCGACACGGCCGACGAAGCACCCGAGGTGAAGGGTGCCGAGGAGTCGAAGCCCGAGGAGGGCAAGAAAAAGAACGAAAGCGCTCTCAAGCAGTTCACGGTCAACCTGAACGAGAAAGCGCTGTCCGGCCGCGTCGATCCGCTGATCGGCCGCGGTCCGGAGGTCGATCGCACCGTCCAGATCCTCTGCCGCCGTTCCAAGAACAACCCGCTCTACGTGGGCGACCCCGGCGTCGGCAAGACCGCCATCGCTGAGGGGCTCGCGCGCAAGATCGTCGAGGGCGAAGTGCCCGACGTGCTCAAGGAAGCAGTGATCTACTCGCTCGACATGGGCTCGCTGCTTGCCGGCACCCGCTACCGCGGCGACTTCGAAGAGCGCTTGAAGGCGGTGGTGAACGAGCTCGAGAAGCTTCCCCACGCCGTACTCTTTATCGACGAGATCCACACGGTGATCGGCGCCGGCGCCACCTCGGGCGGCGCGATGGACGCGTCGAACCTGCTCAAGCCGGCGCTGTCTGGCGGCACGATCCGCTGCATCGGCTCCACCACCTACAAGGAGTTCCGCAACCACTTCGAGAAGGACCGGGCCCTGCTCCGGCGCTTCCAGAAGATCGACGTCAACGAGCCCACCGTCGAGGACACGATCAAGATCGTTACCGGTCTTCGCTCGGCGTTCGAAGAGCATCATCACGTCAAGTACACGCCGGACGCAATTAAGGCGGCGGTGGAGCTGTCGGCGCGCTACATCAACGACCGCAAGCTGCCGGACAAGGCGATCGACGTGATCGACGAAGTCGGTGCGATGCAGATGCTGGTGCCGCCGTCCAAGCGCAAGAAAACGATCACCACCAAGGAGATCGAAGCGGTGATCGCCACCATGGCGCGGATTCCGCCGAAGAGCGTGTCCACCGACGACAAGAAGACGCTGGAGCATCTCGACCGCGATCTGAAGCGCGTCGTGTTCGGCCAGGATGCGGCGATCGGCGTGCTCGCCTCGGCGATCAAGCTCAGCCGCGCAGGTCTTCGCGATCCGGACAAGCCGATCGGCAACGACCTCTTCTCGGGCCCCCCGGGCGTCGGCAAGACGGAGGTTGCGCGCCAGCTTGCGACGATCATGGGCATCCCGCTGCAGCGCTTCGACATGTCCGAATATATGGAGCGCCACTCGATCAGCCGGCTGATCGGCGCGCCGCCGGGCTATGTCGGCTACGATCAGGGCGGCCTCCTGACCGACGCGGTCGATCAGCAGCCGCATTCGGTGCTGCTCCTCGACGAGATCGAAAAGGCGCATCCGGATCTGTTCAACATCCTGCTGCAGGTGATGGATAACGGCAAGCTCACCGATCACCACGGCAAGACGGTCGATTTCCGCAACGTCATCCTGATCATGACCACCAATGCGGGCGCCAGTGACATGGCGCGCGAAGGGGTCGGCTTCGGCGCCCAGACCCGCGAAGGGGAGGATGAGGAAGCGATCAAGCGGATGTTTACGCCGGAATTCCGCAACCGCCTCGATGCGGTGGTGCCGTTCGGTTACCTTCCGCCGGAAGTCGTCGCGCGGGTGGTGGACAAGTTCATCCTTCAGCTCGAGCTTCAGCTGGCGGACCGCAACGTCCACATTCACCTCGACGAGGAGTCGCGCAAGTGGCTCACCACGCGCGGCTACGACAAGCTCTACGGCGCGCGCCCGATGGGCCGCCTTGTGCAGGAGAAGATCAAGCAGCCGCTCGCCGAGGAACTGCTCTTCGGCAAGCTTATCCACGGCGGCGAGGTCAAGGTAACGATCAAGGACAACGCGCCGTCGTTCGAGGTCATCGCCGCCCCGCCCAAGCCCTCCAAAAAGAAGGGCAAAAAGATCGAGCCCGAAGCCGAACAGGGCGAGCAGGGCACGGAGGAGAAGCAGGCTTAGGGGCTTCGGCGAAGACCCCAGCCTCCGTCTCTGCGGCGGTTTAAGAAAAAGAAGCGGGATTCCCGCTTTCGCGGGAATGACGGGAAAGGTGGATCTCCGCCTACCGTCACCCCCGCGAAAGCGGGGGTCCCGCTTCTTCTTTTGCGAGGGGGCTCCCACCCGCGCCAGCCCCGCGTTAAGGTTCACCCCAGCCACACAGGGGAGCCGCAGCCATGTCCGAACCGCTTACATTCTACACCAACCCCCAGTCGCGCGGCCGGATTGCGCGGTGGATGCTGGAGGAGGCCGGCTGCGCCTACAAAACGGTGGCGCTCGATTACGGCACCACCATGAAGGGCGCGGACTATCTGGCAGTGAACCCGATGGGCAAGGTGCCCGCGATCAGGCACGGCGAAACGGTGGTCACCGAAACCGCCGCGATCTGCGCCTACCTTGCCGACGCCTTCCCCGATGCCGGCCTCGCCCCGCCGCCCGGCAACCCAAGCCGCGGGCCTTATTACCGCTGGATGTTCTTCGCCGCAGGCCCCGTTGAAGCCGTGATCACCGGCAAGGCGCTCGGCCTCCTCGCCCCCGCCGACAAGAAGGGGATGGCCGGCTATGGCAGCTATGAGGAAGTGCTCGACGCACTGGAGCGCACCGTTGCGACCGAAGGCTGGCTGTGCGGGGAGCAATTCACCGCCGCCGACCTGTACGTCGCCTCGCAGCTCAACTTCGGCCTCCAGTTCGGCATTCTCGAAAAGCGCGCCGCCTTTGAAGCCTATGTTGGCCGCGCCGGCGCAAGGCCCGCCTTTGCGCGCGCGGGCGAACTGGACGAAGCGCTCGCCGCGGCCATGAAAGTCAGTGCCGGCTGACCCGCGCCAAGCCGCACCGGCTGAACAGCAAAGGGCCCGGCGTCGCCGCCGGGCCCTCCTCATTCTAGAACCGGTTCAATGCTGACCGCTTAGTCGCGGTTGCCGAGGAAGCTCAGCAGGAACTGGAACATGTTGATGAAGTCCAGATACAGGGTCAGCGCGCCGAAGATTGCAGCCTTGCCGAGCATCTCGGTGCTGCCGGCGATCTGGAAGTAGACGCTCTTGATCTTCTGCGTGTCGTAGGCGGTGAGGCCGGCGAACAGAAGCACGCCGACGAAGCTGATCACCATGCTCAACGAGTCGGAGCGAATGAAGATGTTGCCGATGGACGCAACGATCAGGCCGACCAGGCCCATCAGCAAAAAGGTGCCGAAGCCCGACAGATCCTTTTTGGTCGTATAGCCCCACAGGCTAAGCGACACGAACGCGGCCGAAGTCGCGAAAAAGGTGAGGGCGATCGACGAACCGCTGTAGATCAGCGGGATCATCGACATCGACAGGCCCATTACGGCCGCGAAGCTCCAGAAAAAGGCCTGAAGCCCACCGACCGACATATGGTTCGCACGTGCGGCGAAGAAGAAGATCATGATCAGCGGCGCGAACAGCACGGCGTAACGCAGAATGCCCGCCCCGAAGAAGATCGTCTCGGCCACACCGCTCAACGCCAGCGCGTAAGCGACGATGCCGGTCAGCAGCACGCCCGACGCCATATAGTTGTAGACGGACAGCATGTGGGACCGCAGGCCCGCGTCTACGGCGACGCTGTCGCGGCCGGCCGTTCCGGCACTGTGCGGCGCGGCGGTTGCCCGCGGGTCGAATCCGTTAGCCATTTTCGTATCTCTCCTTTGCCGGCGCACAAGCGCCGCTAGACGCCAATATCGTGCGGATGGCCCTCCGGTTCAAGGAAAACCGGTATCGCCCTTGGGGCAGCTTCGGCTAGGCGGCTCCTTCTATGCACCGCCTGTTTGTCGCCATCCGCCCGCCAGAGCCGATCCGCGCCCGGCTTCTGGACCTCATGGGCGGGGTCGCCGGCGCCCGCTGGCAGGATGAGGACCAGCTCCACCTCACCCTACGCTTCATCGGCGAAGTTGACGGCCGTGTGGCGGACGATGTCGACGCCGCGCTCCAGTCCGTGATCCATCCGCCTTTCGATCTGGCCCTGGCCGGCACGGGCGCCTTTGAACGCCGCGGCCAGCCGGCCACGCTGTGGGCCGGCGTCGCCCCGCAGGAACCGGTCAAAACGCTCCACAAGAAGATCGACCACGCATTGACCCGCGCAGGCGTGGAGCCCGAGCGCCGCGCCTTTCACCCGCACATCACCCTCGCGCGGCTGAACCGCGACGTAGCGCCGCTCCAGCCGTTCCTGGAGGGGCATGCCGTCGCCAGCCCGACTTTCACCGTGGCCGAGTTCCGCCTCTACGAAAGCCGTCTCACCCCGGGCGGCGCGATCCACACCCTGGCCGCGCGTTATTCCTTGAGCTGACCGGAGCCGCTTGGGGGACGGTGTTCGGCGATGAACCCCGCAATCGCCTCCGCTATCCCCGGGGCGAGCGGCAGCGCCGGATCGGCATAGGCCGCGACGTTCGCCGCCCGGTCGTCGGAAGCAACGGACTTCAGCACATGGTTGACGCCGGGCAGCAGGACCAGCGTGGTGCCGGAGCGCGCTCCCGCCAGCCGCCGCGCGTCGGCTTCGCTCACCTGCAGATCGCGAAGCCCCTGCACCACCAGCATCGGCTTCTTCACATTCCCGGCGAGCGCCGCTGGATCGTAGGACAAGAGGCTGATCATGAAGCCCTGCACCTGCGGCGCGAACAACGGCAGTAGCGCCGGATGCATCGACTGCGTGTCCACCCGCCGCCCCGCCTCCAGCGCCGCGATGGCGCCAAGTGCCTGATCAAGCACCGGCGCGTTGGCCGGGTTGGCGCGAAGCTGCTCCCGCAGAACGTCGCCCAGCTTCCGCCCCGGCGCCGAAAGCAGGACCACTCCGCAGATCCCCTCGCCCTGCTGCGCCGCCGCCAGTGCTACCAACCCGCCCTCGCTATGGCCAAGCAGCCAGACGCACGGCACCTTCGTCTTCGCCCGCACCGCACCCGCCCACGAATGCACATCGGCGGCATAGTCCGCGATCGTCACCGCATTGGCGTCGGCGACCGCCGGGGCGCTTCCGAACATGCCGCGCTTGTCGATCCGGACAGCCGTGATGCCGCGCTCCGCAAGCGCCTCCGCCAGCAACCGGTACGAGCCTGCGCGGAGCCCGAGCGGTCCGTTCCCGTCGCGGTCGGTTGGGCCGGAGCCAGGAATGATCAGAACGGCGGGGGCCGGTGGCGAGCCCTCGGCCTCGATGATGGTTCCATGAAGCGGCGCAAGAGGTCCCTTCGCCTCGATCTCGGTGCCCGTCGGCACCGGCGCCCCGGCGCCAAGCAGAGAGGCGGCCATCAGCAAGGCGGTGGTGCTCATCAATCTCTCCCGGTCGGCATCGGAGAATGACCGAAACAGCCCATGGAGAGCAAGCCTCACGCACCCAAATCGCTCAGCAAACGGTCCACCCGTCCCGCATATGTCGCTCCGAACAGGCGCAGGTGCACAAGGGCGGGGAAGAGCTGATACGCGGCACGCCGCTCCTCCCAGCCCGCCTCGGGCGCGCCATACGCCTCCCAAAAGGATTCGCCCGGCGTGTCGAACAGGGTCAGCATCGCCAGATCCACTCCGGCGTGGCCATGGTAGCAGGCTGGATCGATCAACGCGGCGAGGCTGCCGTCACGCACCAGGATGTTGCCGGTCCACAGGTCGCCGTGCAGTAGGCTCGGCGGCGGCGCCTCGGGCAGCACGTCCCCGAGCCGCCGCACCAGCGCCGACACGCGCTCCCGCCACGGCCGGTCGAGGATGGCGGCGGTAGAAAGAAGGCGCTGCTCGCCCCAAAAAGCCGGCCAATCGCTCCGTTCGCGGTTTTCCAGCAAAACGGTGCCGAGCTGATAATCGACCGGCCATCCGTAGCTCTCGCCCGTGCGGGCATGCAGGAGGCGCAGCGCCGCGCCGATCGCGCCCCAGGCCCTCTCGCTGAACACGGCGTCATTTTCGATGTGCTCGAGCAGCAGAACGCCGTCGAGCTCGCCCTCGACCAGCGGCACCGGCACGTCGCCATCCGCCAGCGCGCGCAGCATCGCCGCTTCCGTCGCCACCGCGGAACCGCCCTTGGCGACGCTTAGCCGCCCATCCGGCCGCCGGACGAGCAGCACTTCCGAAAGGTCGCCGCCCGATAGCCGCTCAAGCCGCTCCGGCGCAACATGCGCGGCATCGGCGACCTTGCGGGCAAAGGCCGTCACTTCGCCCCCGCCAACTCGGCGCCAAGCCGCGCCGCGCCTTCCGCTACGTCCCGCCACGCAGCGTCGAAATCCGCATCCTCGCCATAATAAGGGTCGGCTACCGCCTGCCCTTCCCGCCCGGGCACATGGTCAAGCAGCAGCGACAGCGTCGCCGAAGCGTCGGCTGGGCGCATGGCGTGCAGATCGGCCAGGTTCGCCGGATCGAGTGCAACGAGGTGGTCGAATTGCCGGAAATCCTCCGTCGCCACCTGCCGCGCTTTCAAATGCCCTATTTCGACGCCGTTCCGCGCGGCCACCGCCTGCGCCCGCGGATCGGGATGGCGCCCAACATGCCAGTCCCCCGTCCCGGCGCTGTCGACCTGAACATCCAGGCCGAGCCGCTCGGCCTCACGACGGAAAGCCGCCTCCGCTAGCGGCGAACGGCAGATGTTGCCCAGGCAGACGAACAGGATCGCGGTCATCGATTGCCTTCTGTTGCCAAAGCCGAACGCTCTGCTAGCCATAGGCCAAAGCATAAGAAAGAGAGAGGCTCCATGGCGACCCCGTTCCCCGAAGACGCCCGTCCGCCCTCGCGCATCGGCGCCTACGCCTGGTACGCCCTCTTCGTCTTCGTCGTCGTCTACGCCCTGAACTTCATCGACCGGCAGATCCTCTCCATCCTGGTCGGCGACATCAAGCGTGATCTCCAGGTCTCGGACGCCCAGATCGGCTTCCTCTACGGCACCGCCTTCGCCGTCTTCTACGCGCTGTTCGGCATCCCCTTGGGCCGTCTCGCCGACAGCTGGTATCGCGGCAGGCTGATGGCCATGGGCCTGGCGCTCTGGTCCTCGATGACCGCTTTCTCCGGCCTCGCCAACAGCTTCGGCATGCTCGCCGCCGCGCGCATCGGAGTCGGTATCGGCGAGGCGAGCGCGTCGCCCGCGGCCTATTCGATGATCTCGGACTATTTCCCGAAGGAGCGCCGCGCCACCGCTTTGTCGATCTACTCGAGCGGCCTCTACATCGGCGGCGGGCTAAGCCTTCCGATCGGCGGCTTCGTGGTCAGCCGCTGGAACGCCGCTTACCCCGACGCCGCCGCGGCCCCGCTAGGCCTTGCCGGCTGGCAGGCCGCCTTCATCGCCGTCGGCCTGCCTGGGCTCCTTCTGGCGCTTTGGGTCCTCTCCCTGCGCGAGCCTCAGCGCGGAGCCTCCGACAATCTCCCCCAGCCAATCGTCCGCCCCAACGCCTGGTCCGAATTCGGCCGCGAATTGATGGCCATCCTTCCGCCGCTCACCCTGTTCAGCGTCGCTCGCTACCCCGGCGAACTCGCCCGCAACCTGGTGGTCCTCGCCGCCGTCGCCGCCGCAGCGTCCGCACTGATTTGGCTGACCGGCGATCTGCCGCAATGGCTCGCTTACGGCCTCGGCGTCTACGCGATTATATCCTGGATCCAGTCCCTCAAGCACCGCGATCCCGCCGTCTACCGGCTGATCTGGGGAACGCCCGCCGTGGTGGTCCTGACCATCGCCTTCGGCAGCATCTCCTTCGTCACCTACGCAACGAGCTTCTGGATTCCCTATTTCGTCGAGCAGACCTTCTACGCCGGGCCAATGGGTGCCTCCGCTTACTTGAGCG
>DASWMM010000020.1:0-2155 GCA_036399755.1 Allosphingosinicella sp. | reverse complement strand
AGGGGCGCCGGCACTAAGTCCTCGTGTGCGCCCCTCGACTTCGCTCGGGACGAACGGGTCCCTTGGGTGCATCCAGCTTAGGTGAGGCACCTTTCATGCAATCCCCCCCAACGGAAAGCGCCCCGGGGAATACAACCCCCGGGGCGCCTCGACCGCGTAAAAGGGAGAAACGCGGCCTTACTGGGTGTTGGTGGTGTCCGCGTCGTCGATCGCTTCTTCCTTGTCCTCGCCCGCTTCGCGGATTGCCGAGGCGTTGGATTCGAGCGCGTCTTCGGCGGCTTCGTTGGACGTGTTGTCGGCCTGGTCTTCCATCATGTCCGCCTTGTTGTCGGCGGCCTGAGCGACGTTGTCGCCGGCGGAATCATCGCCCGAACCGCCGCAAGCGGCGAGGCTGAGGAGGCCGGCCCCGGCAACGGCTGTGAGAAGCTTCTTCATAAACTGAACCCCTTGTTTTGCTCTTCTTTGTCACAAAAGGACGCCCCAGCCTCTCAAAGGGAGCTGAGGCGTCCAATGGAAGCCGCGCGTGACCATTGCGGCTCGACCACAAGCGGAACCCCCTAACCTGGGTTAGGTTCCGTAGGGGCGAAACGAAAGGAACTCTACAGAGCCTCGTGCGTCAGTGGCGCGAACAGCGGGAAATGTTCATGCCCACCTACCCGGCGAAGATCATCGATGGCGAAGGCGGGCTTGTGCTCGTCACCTTTCCCGACGTGCCCGAGGCGGTGGTCTGCGGCGACGGCGCCCGCGATGCGCTCCAAAAGGCGCCCGAAATCCTCGACATTGTTCTATCGGGTTACGAAGCCGAGCGGCGGCCGGTGCCGAGACCTTCCTCGATCCCCGATGCGCCGCAGGTCGAGCGGCGGCAGATCGATCCGGCGCTCGCCCGGCCGCTAAGCAGCTAGCGGATCGCCGACAGCTCCACCCCCTTTGTCTCGCGGGCGAGCAAGGCGGAGATGCCGCTCACCGCGCAGGTCAGGCCGACATAGATCGCCACGGGCGTTGCGCTGTCATATTCGCGGTACAGCCACAAGGCGACGATCGGCGCCAGCGAGCCCGCGAAGATCGAGGTGAGCTGATATGCGATCGACACGCCGGAATAGCGGATCCGAGTCGGGAAGAGCTCGGTGATGAAGGCGGCCTGTGGCCCGTACATGGCGCTGTGCAGGACAAGGCCAATCACGATGGCGGCCACGATCAGCAGCGGGTCGCCGGAGCTCAGCATCGGGAAGAAGACAAAGGCGAAAGCCGCGAGGCCGAGGCCACCGGCGGCGTAAACGGGGCGCCGGCCGATCTTGTCCGACAAGAGGGCGAGCAGCGGGATTGCAAAGAATTGCACCCCGGCGCCGATCAGCAGCGCGTTCAATGCCAGGCTGCGGGTCTCGGTTGCGACATCGACGAGGTAGGTCAGCGAGAAGACGGTGAGGATGTAGTAGCTGATGTTCTCGCCGACGCGCAGGCCGGCGCCCAGCGCGAGTGCGCGCGGGCGTTCGCGCAGCACTTCTATGGCGGGGAGCTTGGGCGGCGCTTCGGCGCCCGCGAGCGCATGTTCGAACATCGGGCTCTCGGACACCCGGTTGCGGATGTACCAGCCGACGACCACCAGCAGCGCGGAGAGCAGAAACGGCACGCGCCAGCCCCAGGACAGGAAGTCCGCCTCGCTCTGCAGCGCGGCCATCAGCGCAAGCACGCCGGCGGAGAGCAGGCTGCCCGCCGCGACCCCGGCCTGCGGCCAGCTTGCCCAGAAGCCGCGCCGGGCGCTGTCGCCATGCTCGGCCGCCATCAGTACCGCCCCGCCCCATTCGCCGCCCACCGCGAAGCCCTGAACCAGGCGAAGCGCGATCAGCAAAGCGGGCGCCCAGACGCCGATCTGGTTGTAGGTCGGGAGCAGGCCGATCAGTACGGTGGCGGTGCCCATCAGGATGAGGCTGACCATCAGCAGCCGCTTGCGCCCGATCCGATCGCCATAATGGCCGAACACGATCCCGCCGAGCGGCCTGGCGATGAAGCCGACCGCGTAGGTCGCAAAGGCGAGCAGGGTGCCGACGAACGGGTCGAACGACGGGAAGAACAGCTTGTTGAAGATCAGCGCGGCAGCGGAGCCGTAGAGAAAGAAATCGTACCATTCGACGGTGGTGCCGATAAGGCTCGCCATCAC
>DASWMM010000019.1:0-1568 GCA_036399755.1 Allosphingosinicella sp. | reverse complement strand
CGCCTTCGCAGAGCGTTTCCTCGCCAATGGCTTCGACTGAATGAACCGCTGACCCTCGCCATCCGTTTAGCTGTTGAGGCTTGGTGAGTTCGTTGACCGATCGGTCGGCGAATGGTAGGATGAGAACAATGTACACGACCGAATTGCAGAAGACGAAGGCCGTCGCGAGCATCGAGGATCCGGCCAAGCTCGCCGCCTTCGAGGCGCGGGTCGCGGCCGACGAGTTCATCGAGCCCAAGGACTGGATGCCCGAGGCCTACCGCCGCACGCTCACCCGCCAGATCTCGCAGCACGCCCATAGCGAAATCGTCGGCATGCTCCCCGAAGGAAACTGGATCGGCCGCGCGCCCTCCTTGCGCCGCAAGGCCATCCTGCTCGCCAAGGTCCAGGACGAAGCCGGCCACGGCCTTTATCTCTACAGCGCCGCCGAAACGCTCGGCACCTCGCGAGAGCAGATGATCGAGGCGCTTCACTCCGGCAAGGCCAAGTACTCGACCATCTTCAACTACCCGACGCTGACGTGGGCGGACATGGGCGCGATCGGCTGGCTGGTTGACGGCGCAGCGATCATGAACCAGGTGCCGTTGCAGCGCACCAGCTACGGCCCCTACGCTCGCGCCATGGTCCGCGTCTGCAAGGAGGAAAGCTTCCACCAGCGCCAGGGCTATGAAATCGCGATGGCGATGATGGCCGGCTCGCCCGGCCAGCAGCGCATGATGCAGGACGCCTTCAACCGCTGGTGGTGGCCCAGCCTGATGATGTTCGGCCCGCCCGACGAGAACAGCCCCAACACCGCGCAGTCGATGCGCTGGCGGATCAAGCGCGAAACCAATGACGAGCTTCGCCAGAAGTTCGTCGACATCACAGTCCCCCAGGCCGAAGCGATCGGCCTCACCGTTCCCGATCCCGATCTGAAGTGGAGCGAAGAGCGCGGCGCCTACGATTACGGCGCGATCGACTGGGAGGAGTTCTACGCCGTCGTCCGCGGCGAAGGCCCCGTCGCCAAGGAGCGCATGGCCGCCCGCCGCGCCGCCTGGGAAGACAATGCCTGGGTCCGCGAAGCCGCCGACGCCTACGCGGCCAAGCGCGTGCAGAAGAAGGTGGCGGCGTGAGCGATCGTATGAAATCCTCCCCCGGATTTCCGGGGGAGGGGGACCGCGCGCAGCGCGGTGGAGGGGCCGGAGCGAAGCGGAGGTGCTGCACGCTCGCTGCGCTCACGCCCCTCCACCATGCTCCGCATGGTCCCTCTCCCCTGCCAATGCAGGGGAGGATTGGATCAGGACGGGTTCACGTTGCGCCTCGTAGGCTTGCGGCCGAAAGCTTGCTCATGATCGCAGCCGCGCACCCGTCCGTCTCCGAGCGTCTTCGCGGCGCGATCCCCTCGCTCGCGGTGCATGCATTGCTCGCCTTCGCCTTGCTCCGCGGCCTGTCCGTCGGCGCAGCGCCCGCCGGCAACGAGGCGGCGAAGCTCAACGTCGTCGACGTCGTTCCCCCGCCTCCCCTCGTGCGCATCCCGCCGCCGCCGCCCGTTCCCGATCCCGGCGAGACCGACTCCGAGCGCACCGGCG
>DASWMM010000018.1:0-3622 GCA_036399755.1 Allosphingosinicella sp. | reverse complement strand
CTTGCCCCCACCTTCCACGGCCCGTAATCCGCTCCCTTGAGGAGACCGGCCATCACTGACGTTCCCAAATCTTCCAACCTGATGTGGGGCGGCCGCTTCGGCGGTGGGCCGTCGGCGCTGATGCGGGAGATCAACGCCTCGATCGGCTTCGACAAGCGCTTCTGGCGCGAGGACATCCAGGCGTCCAAGGCCCACGCGGCGATGCTCGGCGCCCAAGGCATCGTCTCCGCCGAAGATGCCGCAACCATCGCCCGCGGCCTCGATTTGGTCGCCGCCGAATACGAAGCAGAAGGCGTCCCCGAGGATCAGGCGCTGGAAGACATCCACATGCACGTCGAGGCGCGCCTTGCCGAGCTGATCGGGCCCGTGGCGGGCCGCCTCCACACCGCCCGATCGCGCAACGACCAGGTCGCCACGGACTTCCGCCTCTGGGTCCGCGCCGCCATCGACGAAGTGGACGCCGCTCTCGCCGCCTTCCAGGGCGTCCTCCTCGCCCGCGCCGAGGAGCATGCCGGCAGCGTCATGCCCGGCTTCACCCATCTCCAGTCGGCCCAGCCGGTCACGCTCGGCCACCACCTCATGGCCTACCACGAGATGCTGCGCCGCGACCGCTCGCGCTTCGCTGACGCCCGCGCTCGCCTCAACGAATGTCCACTCGGGGCGGCGGCGCTTGCCGGCACCAGCTTCCCGCTCGACCGCCACGCCACCGCCGCCGCTTTGGGCTTCGACCGTCCCACCGCCAACAGCCTCGACAGCGTCTCCGATCGCGACTTCGCGCTCGATTACCTGATGGCCGCCACCCAGTGTGGGCTCCACCTCTCCCGCCTCGCCGAGGAGCTGATCATCTGGGCAAGCCAGCCCTTCGGCTTCGTGAGCTTGCCCGACGCTTTCTCCACCGGCTCCTCGATCATGCCGCAAAAGCGCAATCCGGACGCCGCCGAGCTGGTCCGCGGCCACTCGGGCCGGATCGCCGGTGCGATGACAGCCCTCGTCATGACCATGAAGGGCCTGCCTTTGGCCTATTCCAAGGACATGCAGGACGACAAACCGCCGGTTTTCGAAGCGCACGATCTCCTCATGCTCTCCCTCCAGGCGCTGGCCGGCATGGTCGAGCAGACCGCCTTTCGCACCGATCGCATGCGGGCGGCCGCCGAAGCCGGCTTCGCCACCGCCACCGACCTTGCCGACTGGCTGGTCCGCGCCGCCGGCGTCCCCTTCCGCGAGGCGCACCACATCACCGGCCGCGCCGTGAAGCTCGCCGAGGACCGCGGCGTCGGCCTCGCCGAACTGCCGCTCGAAGACCTGCGCGAGATCGACACCCGCATCGACGCCTCCGTCTACGAGGTGTTGACGGTGGACGCCTCGGTGCGAAGCCGCACCAGCTACGGCGGCACCGCTCCAGAGCGGGTTCGCGAGCAGATCGCGGCTGCGAAAAAATCGCGCTGAAAAGTTTTCAACCCGTGTTATCCTCTGCGGCCGGCCTGTTCTGCCGGCACACAACGGGAGTGAGTGGTGGTCACGAAATTGTACGTACTGGCGTTGCTGGCAATCGCTGGAACCGCGTCCGCACAGGCGCAAACCCAGCCGCCCGAGGAAATCGTCGCCGAGTCGGCCGGAGAGATGACCGACGCTGCCGACGAGGTGACCCAACCTGCCGAGGAAGTGGCCGACCCTGCCGAGGTGCAGACATCCGAGGCCGTTCCGGCTGCCGAGCCGGAAGCAGCGGCAGCGGAGCCCGCGGAGAGCGATGCGGAATTGCTGAAAGCCGATTACCAGCTCGCCACCAAACAATATCGCACGTGCCGCCAGCGGGCGATGGGGCAGGGCGGCCTGGCCACCGCGGCCAAGCAGTGCGGGTCTCAGCGCAAGCGCATGCTGATGGCCAAAGAGGCCATGCGCGGGGGCTGAGCCTGGCTATCCCCGCCGGGCCCAAGCCCTGCGCGGGGATTGCGCCCGGCTAACCCCGCCGGGCCCGCGCCGCGCCGATCCGCAACCGAAGCGCATTGAGCTTGATGAACCCGGCCGCGTCGCGCTGGTCGTAGCTCGACGAGCCTTCCTCAAACGTCACCAGGTCCTGGTCGTACAGCGCCAGCGCGCTCTCGCGCCCGATCACCGTCGCATTGCCCTTGTAGAGCTTCATGCGGACGGTGCCGGAGACATGCTCCTGGCTTTTGTCGATCAGCGCCTGCAGCATCTCGCGCTCCGGCGAGAACCAGAAGCCGTTGTAGATCAGGCTCGCATAACGCGGCATGATCTCGTCCTTGAGATGCGCGGCACCGCGATCCAGCGTGATCGACTCGATCCCCCGGTGCGCCGCAAGCAGGATCGTGCCGCCCGGCGTCTCGTACACCCCGCGCGACTTCATCCCCACGAAGCGGTTCTCGACAAGGTCGAGCCGCCCGATGCCGTTGTCGTGGCCCAGTTCGTTGAGCCGGGTCAGCAGCGCCGCCGGCGAAAGATACTCGCCATCCACCGAGACCGGATCGCCGCCCTCGAAGCCGATCTGGATGGTCGTCGCCGTGTCCGGCGCGTCCTCCGGCGAGATGGTGCGCTGGTGGACGTACTCGGGCGCTTCCATCGACGGGTCCTCGAGCACCTTCCCTTCGGAGGAGGAGTGCAGCAGGTTGGCATCGATCGAGAACGGCGCCTCGCCGCGCTTGTCCTTGGAGATCGGAATGCCGTGCTCCTCGGCGAAGCGGATCAGCGCCTCGCGGCTGCCATATTCCCACTCCCGCCACGGCGCGATCACCCGGATATCCGGCTCCAGCGCATAATAGCCGAGCTCGAACCGAACCTGGTCGTTGCCCTTGCCGGTCGCCCCATGGCAGACCGCGTCGGCGCCGACCTGGCGGGCGATCTCGATCTGCCGCTTGGCGATCAGCGGCCGGGCGATGGAGGTGCCGAGCAGGTACTGGCCCTCGTACACCGTGTTCGCCCGAAACATCGGGAACACGTAATCGCGCACGAACTCCTCGCGCACGTCCTCGATGAAGATGTTCTCCGGCTTGATGCCGAGCAGCTCCGCCTTTGCCCGCGCCGGCGCAATGTCCTCGCCCTGGCCAAGGTCGGCGGTAAAGGTCACCACCTCCGCGCCATATTCGGTCTGCAGCCATTTCAGGATGATCGACGTGTCGAGCCCGCCCGAATAGGCAAGCACGACCTTCTTGGGCGGCGGGGAGACGGACATGTTCACTCCTGGGAAAGCTTGCGGAATCGCTCCGCCATGATGCCCGGCACGACGCCGTCGCGCAGGGCAATGAAAAGGGTATCGTCGCCGCTGATCGTGCCGGCAATTTCCGGAAGCCTGGCCTGATCGAGCGCAAGGCCGACGAGATGCGCGGAACCTGGCGGCGTTCTCAGCACAAGCATATTGCCCGCCGCTTCCACGGACTGCACCCAATCGGAAAGGATTCGCGTCAGCCGCGCCGCCGCCCAGTCGTTGTCGCCGATCTGGTCGGGCAGCGCATAGGTCATCACGCCGGAGCGCTTCACCTTCACCGCCCCCATCTGGTCGAGATCGCGCGACACCGTGCCCTGCGTCACCTGGAAGCCCTGCGCCTTCAGCCGCGCGGTCACCTCCTCCTGGCTCCCCAGCGGCTCCGCCCTGATCAGGTCCGCAATC
>DASWMM010000017.1:0-2183 GCA_036399755.1 Allosphingosinicella sp. | reverse complement strand
CCGGCGGCACCTGGCTCTTTTACCTCCGCTCGGGCGAGACTGTTTTGTCCCGCCCGCTTGTTTTCCTAACCGGGGGCACGCCGGATCAGCCGGCCACCGCCCTTGCCCGGGCCATGTCCCACCCGCCAAGGCAGGGCCTCGACGAGGCGCTGCGCGCTGTTTTCGATGCGGCCTGCGGGGAAGACGAGCCCGCGGAGTCGATCATCGCCGATCTGATCGCCCTCGCCGCATCGCTGCGGGGCCTGCCGCCTGCTACCTTTCGCGCTTTCGAATTGCTGGCCGGTCGGCCCGACGTGCTGACCCGCATGGCAATGGCCGCCGGGCCCGACCAGCGTGAGGCGGTTCTTGCCTTGTCCGACGCTTTGCCCTTCGCCTGGTGCACCGTTCCGCACAGCTGCTGGCAGGAGAGTCAGCGCCTCGCCTTCGGCCGCGCTCTTCTTCTTCTGCAAGGCCTCGGCAGCGATGCGCCCCGCTATGCCAAGGAGACGGTGGACCGAACCGTCGCGGCTTTAGTGCAACGCGAGCCGCTGCTCGGGCCCGTGCTTGTGCAGAGCAAGGACATCGGCTCGATCCGGGAGATTGCGCAGGCCTTTCTGAACCGGGCGGTGGACCGCGTGCATGGGCACAGGAGCCGTTACCGCGACTCGGTCGGGCACCGCCTTCCGTCCTATTTCCTGAACCTCCCCGACCATTGCCTGGAAACGCTCGATGCGCCCTGTGCGGCGGCGCTCGCCGCCCGCGGCGAATGGGTACCGGCGGCCGACGACATCCGGCACATGAAAGCCGTTGCCCGGAACTTCCCCGTCTTTTTTACCGATGCCTTCGCTGCGTCGTTCAAGGAGTAACCCGCGTGGCTGAAGCCGATCCCCTCCGCCCCGTGACGGGCCCGTTCGCGACCAACCGGCTGATCCGCGAGCGGGTGGTGGAAGCCGTGCTCGGTCAATCGGCGCTTAATCATCCCGGGCTGGTGACGGAGATCAGGAGGCAGTTCGGCAGCGTGCAGGTCGGTTCGGGGGCGCTTGTAAGAGAGCCGGTGATCGAGGGAGCCGCGCCTTTTGTGACGAGCGGGCGCACGTTCGCCGATTGCGCCGGCACGCTGCTTCACCCGGAGGTGATCCGGGCGATCTCGGCGGATAGCGCGGGCGACTACCGCTTCCCACCCGACGCGCAGCCCTATCTGCACCAGGTAGAGGCGTGGGAGCATCTCACGGCGGCGGAGCGGCGATCGGTTCTTGTGACCAGCGGCACGGGCTCCGGCAAAACAGAGTGCTTCCTGATGCCGCTTCTCCACGACCTCGCGGCCGAGGCGGAGACAAGCGGGCGGCTCAGCGGGGTGCGGGCGCTTGCGCTCTATCCTCTGAACGCCCTGATCGCGAGCCAGGAGGAGCGGCTGAAGGCTTGGACCGCGCCATTCGGCGGGCGCATCCGCTTCGGCCTGTACAACGGCATGACGCCCGAAAATCTGCGCGCGCAGAACAAGCCGGGCGTGGAACAGGTGGCGGACCGCACGACTCTTAGAAGCGATCCGCCGCCGATCCTCGTCACCAACGTCACCATGCTGGAATATATGACGGTGCGCCGGATCGATCGGCCGCTGATCGAGAATTCGCGCGGCAAGCTGCGCTGGATCATCCTGGATGAAGCACACAGCTACGTCGGCTCGGCGGCGGCGGAGATCGCGCTGTTGATCCGCCGCGTCCTTCTCGCCTTCGGCGTCACGCCCGACGAGGTGCGGTTCGTCGCAACCTCAGCAACGATCGGCGACGGCAGGGATGTCACGCCGGAACTGCGGCACTTCCTGCGCGACCTGTCGGGGGTCGAGGAGCGGCGCGTGCGGGTCGTGGTCGGCCGGCGCGAAACGGTGGACCTGCCGCCGCCTTCGAGCACCTCGGTGCTGACGGAGGCCATGCTTGCAGACCGGGACGCCGTTTCCGCCAGCCGTGCCGTGCAGGCCTTTGTGCGCGCAGCGGAAGAAGGCGGTGTTCTCCTTGAACGAGCTGAGGCGATGCTGCGCCCGACCGCCCAGCCGGCGGAAGCCGTCATGGAGGCCATCGCGGCGGACACCGACTCGCAGCGACCCCCGCTCTTGCCGCTCAGGGTCCACAGCTTCCTGCGCGCGGTGCCGGGGCTTTGGAGCTGTCTCAACACCGATTGCGCGGCCGCGCCGGCGGATTGGGCGTTGG
>DASWMM010000016.1:0-8378 GCA_036399755.1 Allosphingosinicella sp. | reverse complement strand
GGCCCGGTGACGCCGTTGACGGTGATTTCGACCGTGGCCGATCCGCCGCCGGCAAGCTGGTAGGTGAAACTGTCCGCGGCCGTCATATTCGCCGCGCCGGAGCCGGGATCGGTGAGGTACAGGAATGCGGTTCCCGGATCGTATGTCAGCCTCCCGTCCGCGCCGAGGGTGACCGTCGCGCCTGACGCGATGGTGACGCTGCCGCCGGCCGCCAGGGCGGTGCCGTCCACCGAGACGATTTCCGGCGCCGGGCCGTCAGGGTCGTCATTGGCTGCGGCATCGACGATCACGGTGGCGTTTTCCGCGACAACGGCCTGATCGTTCTTGGGAACGAGCGGATCGTCGACCGACGTGACGTCGATCTTCATCGATTGAACGACGATCGCGCCGCTGCTGGCGCGCACTTCCACGGTGACGGTCCGCAACCCGTCCACCGGGTTTTCGGAGTTGTTGCCATACGCAATAGCCCGCACGAGCGCCTGAACGGACGCCACGCTGGCGTAGTAGCCCAACGACACGACCAACGGCGTCGAATCGGTGCCGCCGGCGACCGTGCCAATGGTTAGACCGCCGAAAGTCACCTGATTGCCAGCCACGCCGATCTTGCCGGCAGCATTTCCCGAGTTCAGGATCGAAAGGCGATCCTGCGGCGTGAAGCCCTCGGTAAACGAAACGGTGAGCGTGCTGCCCCACAGGTTTGTGTCGAGATCGCTTACGCCCGCTACCGAAGCGATAGCAGCCGGGGCGGCATTCTCCGTCCACATCAAGGTGCGGGCGTTGAGGTGCAGAATCGTGGGATCGTCGACCGCCGTCATGATCACCGCGGCGCTGGTTTCCGCCACCCCGCCGGCCGCATCCTGGATGCTGATCGCCAGCGCCCGGAACAATGCGTCGGGATTATCTGAAGGGTTCAGGTAGGTGATCGCCTGCGTCAGTGCGGCAACCGCCTCGGCCGTCGCCGCGCCGTTCAAGGTCACCACGAGCTTCGTACCGTTGGCGCCGCCGGAGACCGAGCCGATCGCGACTCCTTCGTAACTGACGGTTGTGCCGTTCACGCCGATCTGGCCCGCGTCGTCGCCGGCGTTCAACACTCCGAGCTGATCGGACGGGGTGTCGTTTGCGATATAGCGAACGGTGAAGGTCGCTCCGTCGAACCCTGCCGCGCCGACCTCGCCCAGCTCCAGAGGCGGCGGCGCGAACGTCTTCGCCGCGTCGTTTTCGGTGAAGAACAGCATCGTTCCAAAGCCGCTGGTGATCAGCTTCGTGTCGTCGGTGTGCGTAACGCTGCCGCCGATGAACAGGTTGGTCACCCAGGCCTTGCCGCGGGCTTCAACGGTTCCGCCGATCCAGTGGATCGTCCCGTCCGAGGGACCGGCGACCAGGGCGCTGACCCCGTCGTTCGAGTCTGGATTGCGAATTCCAAGAGCCGTGCTGTTGGTGGCGACGATGTCGGACTTGAAGCCGCTTCCCGTCGACCAGATGACCAGCGCACTCGATTCACCCTGGATGTAGCTGTCGACGATCGTGCCGGTAACACCCGCAAGGATTACGGCGACCTGGTTGTGCGATACAAAGCTCGAATTGATGATCTGCACGTTAAGGTGCGGGTTTCCGCCGCCGGCGTACAAAGCCATCGAGTCCGACGTGATTTCGATGTCGCAGTTGATGAAGCTGATGTTCTCGAGCGGCAGGATGTAATCCGCCGTCATCTCCACCCCGACGCCGGTGCCGTAGGCGGTGCAATCGATGTAGCTGATGTTCTTGGAGCCGAGGACCGGGTGATAATAAATGCCCCGGATAACGCCGTCCCCGTCGCTTGCATGGCAATCGGTGAGGGTGATGCCGTCGCAGAACATCTGCTCGAAGTGGATCGAGGAGCTGGATGTCTCGCAATCCTCATAGCTTCCGCTGGTGTAGATGCCGGGCTTGCCCTGCGAGCCCGCGGCGAAATGCGCGTAGCCGGTGGAGTTGTGGACATCGACTTCGGTGATCGAGAAGTTGGAGGTGTCCTTCATGTAGCAGCCGTGCAGGCGAAGGCCGTCCGGGCGGATATGACCGGCATCGATGGTGAAGCCGCTCAAGGTAACGTCTTCCGATCCGCGAGCCGAATTCACCACGCCGTCTTCCTCGCCAAAGGTCGAGCGGTGAAAATCCGGAGCCACCTGCAACAAGGTGAGGTCGCGCCCGGCCCCTTCCAGGGTTTTGCCGGACGGCACGGTGATCGGCGCTTCAAGCGTGAAGGTGCCGGCGCCGAGGATGACCTTGGTCACCGCCGGATCGGCAAGCGCGGCGTTGATCGCGGCGGCCATGTGCGCAGCCGAGCCGGCCTCGATGGTCACCACACCGGCTTCGCCGATCGGGCCTGCCTGGACAGCCGGTCCTGATTGAACAAGCGGCCCTGATTCAATGGCCGAGCCCGCCCGAGCCAGATCGAACTCGGAGCCGACGCCTTCGCCAGCCGACCCCTGACCTTGGGCGGACCCACTAAACGCATACTTCACAACAGTTTCCCCGCATGGCCGCCCCCACGTGGCCCTTGAATAGTGAACAAGGCCTCTTCGTCAGACCTTACCCGCAGTATAACTAAAGTTTACGAGTCCGTCGAGATGGAGATCGCCATTTCGTGCCCGGCGCCAGCCTGAGCGGACCACCAATCCGAGCGCGGATTTGCGGCAGGGGACCGGAGACCCTATGGCGGCGAATTCCGGGAGAATGATCGACGATGAAGGAAGACGCGCGCGACGCGCAGCGCCAGATCGAGCACAATGTCGCCGTCCACGACCGGGTCGCCGGAAGGTACGAGGCGCTTCACGGCGAAATCTTCAACGAGATCGAGCAGGCGCGGCTGCGCCAGGCGCTTGTTCGGGCGCGCGACGAGATCCGCACCGGCCCCGCGCCGCTCAAGGCGCTCGATTTCGGCTGCGGCTCGGGAAATCTAACCCGCATCTTGCTCGGCCTGGACATTGAGGTCGTCGCCGCCGATGTTTCCCAAGGGTTTCTGGATCTGGTCCGTAGCCGGTCTCCGGACGCGCGGCTGACCACCAGCCTGCTCAACGGCCGCGACCTTTCCGGGCTCGCCAGCGACAGTTTCGACCTGGTCGCCGCTTACTCGGTTCTCCACCACATTCCCGACTATCTCGGCGCGGTGGCGGAGATGGCGCGGGTGTGCCGGCCGGGCGGCGTGATGATCATCGATCATGAGCTGACCGACGAATATTGGGGGCGCGATCCCGTCTACCGCGCGTTCCTGAAGGAAGGGCTGCGCTTCGACTGGCGCAAATATCTGCGACCGTCCAACTACCTCCATCGCCTCCGCCGGATCCGCAATCCGCGCTACGCCAACGAGGGCGACATCCACATCTGGCCGGACGACCATATCGAATGGGCGAAGCTCAAGGCGACTGCTTCGGCGGGCGGCATGGACGTTGTCCACGAAGAGGATTACCTCCTGTTCCGCAAGCTTTACCGGCGCGAAGTCTACGACCGCTTCGTCGGGCGCTGCACCGACACCAAGCTGCTGATCCTGCGCAAGCGCTGAGCGGCGGTTGCCCCTAGCGGTTGTCCGCCAGCCAGGCCTGGAACATCAGCACCGTCCAAAGCGCCTGGGTCGAATCCTTCTCGCCGGAAAGATGCGAGCGCCACCGCGCCTGAACCAGATCGGCGTCGAAATATCCCTCCTGGCTGAGACGAGCGGGGCTGAGCAGCTCCTCCGCCCAAGGGCGCAGCGGGCCCTTGATCCATTCCCCGACGGGAACCGCGAACCCCGCCTTGGGCCGGTCGAACAGGGCCTGGGGCGCCTGGCGGTATAGCAGGCGGCGAAGGATCACCTTGCCGGTGCCGCCCTGGATCTTCATCGACAGCGGAATTCGGGCGGCAAGCTCGGCGACGCGGTGATCGAGGAAGGGGATCCGTGATTCCAGGCTCACCGCCATGCCGGCGCGGTCGACCTTGCAGAGGATGTCGTCCGGCAGATAGGACACCGCATCGCTGTACATCAGCCGCGCCACGTCGGGCGCGCCGGGGCCGAGATCCATGTCGAACGCCGCCTCGCGCGGCAGCGGCGCCCGCGGGATCACCGGCGAATCCTTGCCGGCCCATTCGTCGAGAAAGGTGTTGGCCACATCCTCGATGTCGGCGGCGGAGCGCATGGTGCGGAACACCTTCTGGACCTTGCTTCCAAAGAAGGCGGGACGCCGGCCGGCGGGCAGCAGCGCCGCGGCCGAGTTCCAGGCGGCGGGCGGGACCATCGACATGACGCCGCCCATCACCGCGCGCACCGGCCGCGGGACGCGCTTGAGCTGCGACCAAAGCCTCGAGGTGGCGAGGTAACGGTTGTAGCCGCCGAACAGCTCGTCGCCCCCGTCCCCCGACAGCGCCACCGTGACGTGCTCGCGCGCCAGGGCGCTGACCAGGTGGGTCGGTATCTGCGACGAATCGGCGAACGGCTCGTCATACATGGACGGCAGGGCCGGCACGACCTCCTGCCCCTCGCGCGCCGTCACATAGCGCTCATGGTGCTCCGTGCCGTAAAAGGCGGCGACCTCCTTGGCGTAGACCGCCTCGTTGAAGCCCGCTTCCTCGAAGCCGATGGTGAACGTCTTGACGTTGCCCGGCGAGTGCTTCTGGTACAGGCCGACGATTGTCGAGGAATCGATGCCGCCCGAAAGGAACGCGCCAACCGGCACGTCCGCCACAGCCTGGCCGGCGATCGCCTGACCGACGGCATGTTCAAGCATCTCGAGCGCTTCGTTCTCGTCGCGGATCGGCGCGTCGAGGCCGTCCATCATCGTCTGGCGATAGGACCAATAACGCTCCAGCGTCACGCCGCGCAGGCTGTCTTCCTCGCGTGGCGCGCGCGCAAGCGGGGTCCGCCATGCCTCGTCCTCCAGGCTCAGGATGCAGCCCGGCTCCAGCTTGAACAGGCCCTTGTAGATGGTCAGCGGCGCAGGAATGTAGGCGCGCGCGGCAAGCAGCTGGAGCGCGCTGCGGTCGATCGGGTTGGTAAAGCCGGGAAGCTGGCGGATCGCCTTCAGCTCGGACGCAAAGGCGAAATCGCGGCCCACCCACCCATAATAAAGCGGCTTCTCGCCGAAACGGTCTCGGGCGAGGCTGAGCCGGCGGGTCTTCTTGTCCCACACCGCAAGGCCGAACATGCCGACCGAACGGGACAAGGTTTCCTTGAGGCCCCAGGCGGAGATGCACTCCACCAAAGTCTCGGTGTCGCTGTGCCCGCGCCACGCCGTCTGCCGCTCGGCATCGAGTTCGGCCCGGAGAGCGTAGTGATTGTAGACCTCGCCATTGTAGCAGATCACGAACCGGCCATCGTTGGACGCCATCGGCTGGTGGCCCATGGGCGAAAGATCGATAATGGAAAGCCGGCGGTGGGCGAAGCCGATCCCGGCCTCTGAATCGTTCCAGATGCCCTGATCGTCCGGCCCGCGGTGCGAGATCGTGCCCGCCATGCGCGCCAGCACGCCTTCCGACCGCGCGGCGTCGCCGTAAATACCTGCCAAACCGCACATCTTGTTTTACCCGTCGCTGCTGCGCCACCGAATGCGCCCGAACCTCTAAAGGCCAGCACGCCTTCCGCAAGGCCGGATGGGCGTTTAAAGCCGTGCGCGGCTTCGAATGCTTCGAAAAAGCGGCTGAACTCCCTTGCTCGCGGCGGGCGGTCTGGTAGGTCGCGCACGCACGCCAAGGAGAGACTGCATGCTTCCGAGTTCCTGGAAACCGATAGACGCGCCCGCTTTGGTGCGCCTGGGCTCGGCGAACGACGGCGGTTACCTCGTCTCTCCGGCCGCCGTGGAACGGGCCACGCTCCTTCTCAGCATGGGCCTCAACGACGATTGGGCCTTTGAAGAAGATTTCCTGCGCCACGGCACGGGGCGGGTGGTGTGCTTCGATCATTCGGTCAATGGCGGCTTCTGGCGCTGGTACGCCCTGAACGGCGTCTTGAAGCTTAGCCCGAAAAAGGTTGGACTTTTTCTCGAATACCGCCGCTTTTTCGCCTCGCCGCGGGCGGAGCACAGGCAGCTAAAGATCGGCTATGACGAGCCGGGCGGCGTTTCGCTCGCCACCCTGCTCACCGAGATGAAGGACTCCGAAATTTTCCTGAAAATGGATATCGAAGGATCGGAATACCGGGTGCTCGACGATGTGGTGGCGCACGCCGACCGCTTCAGCGGCATGGCGATCGAATTCCACGATGTCGACCTGCACCGTGACCGGATCAGCGCCTTCCTCAATGCCCTGAAAGGCTTCCGCGTCGTTGAACTGCACGGGAACAATTTCGGCGGAGTCGATCCGGCGGGCGATCCCCTGGTGATCGAGGTAAGCCTGACCCGGGCCGATCTGCTGGGCAGCGCCGGTACGACGCCCCTGCCCTCGGCCAGGCCCTGCGATCCGGCGCGCGAGGAAATCCTGGTGCGCTATGCGCCTGAAGCCGCGGTCGCGGGTTAAGGCCGCGCCTCCCGCCGGCAAACCGATGAAAGCAGTTTGCAGATGAACCTCAAGGAATCCGCCCGACACCTTCTTGAAAAAGGGATGGGCCTGGTTGCGGCGCATACGTTGTTCAGCCCCCGCCGGCGCCTGCGCTCGGTGGGCTTCGACGTGCTCAGCAGCCGCCAAAGACTGATCGTCTGCGCGCCTCCCGAAGGGGAAGTGTTCGTTGTGCATTCGGGCGACGAGTTCATCGGCCGTGAGCTGTTTTTGTCCGGCGAGTTCGATTTCGACAAGTTCGCGGCCGCGATCGCCGCCCTGAAGCTCCACCGGCCCAACGCAAACCCGCAGGTGCTGATCGACGTCGGGGCCAACATCGGCTCCATCTGCATCGCCGCCGTTGCCCGGGGTTTCGTGTCGCGCGCTGTCGCGGTGGAGCCGGACCCGAACAACTCGCGGCTGCTGCGGGCGAACGTCGCCTTGAACGGCCTCGAACGCCAGATCCGCACCGTTGAAATGGCGGCGGGCCCGGTGGACGGCGCGGTGCTCGAGCTTGAAATCTCCAGCACCAACCTCGGTGACCACCGAATCCGGGTCACCAGCGAAGACGGCCGGCTAGGCGAAGCAAACCGCAACGTGGTGCAGGTCCCATCCTCGACCCTCGATTCGATCTGCGCCGACGAGCAGAGCGGCGAATTGCTGATCTGGATGGACACGCAAGGCTTCGAAGGGTTCGTTCTGCGCGGCAGCACCCAGTTGCTTGCCCGCAAGATCCCCCTGGTTCTCGAATTCTGGCCCTATGGAATGAAGCGCGCCGGATCCTTCTCCGCTTTGACCGAAAGCCTGGCCGGCTATTCGCAATTCCTTGATCTTGAAGGCACGGGCGGACTTCGCCCGATCGCCGAACTGGAACTGCTCTATCGCGAGCTTGGGGAAGAGCAGGCGTTCACCGACATATTGGTGATATGAGCGACGCCGTGGCGAGGCCGCTGCGCGCAGCCTTTATCGCCAACGGCGACCCGCGCGACCTTCGGACATGGTCGGGAACGCCGCGACACATGCTGGAAGCGATCGAAAAGCGGACCGACATGCGGCTGGTGGTGCAAAGCCTCTGGCCGGCCTGGTACCGCCCGCTGGGCCGCGCGCTGAAGCTCCTTTCCGGCCGCCGGTTCGAATATAGCTGGTCGTCCTGGTTTTCCGGCCTCGCCGCGCGCCGGACGATCCGCCAGCTCCAGGCTGCAAAGCCGGACGTGGTGTTCGCGGTCGCGCTTACCGACATGGCCTATCTGTTCGCCGCGCGCCTGCCGGTGGTCTACATCACCGACGCCGTAATCCCCGATCTGCTGAACTATTACGAGATGTTCCAGACGATCTCGCCAACCGCTAAGCGCCGCGCGGTTGAGGCGGAGCGCGAAGCCTTCGAGGCCGCTATGCTGCTCCACGTCCCGTCCGCCTGGGCGGCCCGCTCCGCAATCGAAAAGCAGGGCGTTCCGGCCGAACGGGTGGTGGAAATCGCCTGGGGCGCCAACATGCCCTTCGTGGAGCGGCCGCCCAGGGCGCTGGGCGCCAGCCCCCTGCGGCTGCTCTTCGTGGGCACGCACTGGGACCGGAAAGGCGGGCCGGTCGCGCTCGACCTTGCGGCGGAGCTTACCCGCCGCGGAATCGACTGCCGCTTGGATGTGGTGGGATGCACCGCCGACGTGGCGCCGGGGAGCACCGCGGCGAACGTCACCTTCCACGGCTTCGTCGATAAAGGCACGCTGGCGGGACGAACGATGCTCGACACCCTCTATGCAGAGGCGAACCTGTTCGTGCTGCCGACGCTTGCCGAAGCTTATGGCATCGTTTTCGCCGAAGCGGCCCATCACGGCCTGCCCTCCCTCGCTTATGCAACCGGCGGCGTGACTTCGGTGGTCAAAAATGGCGAGACCGGGATCCTG
>DASWMM010000015.1:0-2110 GCA_036399755.1 Allosphingosinicella sp. | reverse complement strand
CTCGCCGCGCTTGCACAAATGCTCTTCGGCGCTGGAGCGGTGGACGCTGGTGCCCATCGCATATTGGTTGTTCTCGATCACGTAGATGATCGGCAATTTCCAAAGCGAAGCCATGTTGAAGCTTTCGTAGACCTGGCCCTGATTGGCCGCGCCGTCGCCGAAATAGGCAAGGCAGACGCCGCCGTCGCCGGCATATTTGTGCTTGAAGGCGAGGCCCGTCCCAAGGCTGACCTGCGCGCCGACGATGCCGTGGCCGCCGTAGAAGCGGTGATCGACGCTGAACATGTGCATCGATCCGCCCTTGCCGCGCGAAATCCCCGCCGCCCGCCCGGTAAGCTCGGCCATGATGACGTTCGGGTCGATGCCGTACGCAAGCATGTGGCCGTGGTCGCGGTAGCCGGTGATCACCGAATCCTTACCGACCTCGAGCGCCGACTGCAGCCCCACGGCGACGGCTTCCTGGCCGATATACAGGTGGCAAAAACCGCCGATCAGCCCAAGGCCGTAAAGCTGCCCGGCCCGCTCCTCGAAGCGGCGGATGAGCAGCATCTGGCGGTAGAATTCGAGAAGTTCCTCCCGGCTCGCCTCGTGGCGCCGCGGCTCGGGCGGCCGTTCGCGATTGGGCGTGAGGGGCGGGGTTGGAGCGGTGTCGTCGCTGGCGCTTTTTGCTGCCTTGGCCACTAGCTATCCTGTCCTTGCGGGGTCCGGCTTTCGCGGAGTCTGTGGGCGGGGTCTATGGCGGCAAACGCGGGCCCGCGCAACTTGTGCCGCAGCCTGTCACGCGCAACCAGCGCTTAGTCCTTAAGCGGGATGATCACTTCATCGGGACGCACCAGACCGAGATCGCGGCGGATCATTTCGTCGGCCAGATCCGGATCGGCGCGCCGCGGATCGAGCAAGGCGCTGCGATGCGAAAGCTTGGCCCGCTCCAGATTGAGCTGGCTGAGCTCGATTTGCTTTTCCGTCTTCAGCCGGCGGTAATCGCCCCAGCTCATCACGCCGTTCGCGCCGACGATCGCATAGCCGAGGAAGTTGGCGATGATCAAAATGGCGAGCGCCGGCAACGCCGCCCGCTTGATCGTTTCGAATGTGTTGCGCCCCACTGCCATAGCGTCGTTACAGAATCAGCAAAAGGCCGTTGAATCAAGCCTTTTGACGCCGATGCAGTGGAAATACGTGCGATTCGCCGCCGATCCGTGTGCCTCGTGCGGCAAAACAGCGCTTGAGGGGCCGCCGTCCCCCTCGCTAGAAGTGTTCGGGAAACCAGACACGGAGTGAACCATGGCCCGCGAACCGCATTATCCCGGCGACACCCCCGTCGGCGCCGCGGAGCCCGCCTCCGAGTCTCCCGCACCCGTCGGCGAAGCCGCCGCGGCGGCCGCTGGCGCCAAGAGCGTCGACGGCAAGCGCGGCAAGCACCTGGTGACCGGCGCCGCCATCGGCATCGGCTCCGCCGCCATCGTCGCCGCCCTTCTTTACGCCCGCCGCAAGGGGAACGACCGCAGCTAAACAGCGCAACCCCTTGGTGAACCTCAGCTTTCAGCCGGGTTCAGTTAAGGCTCAAGCGACTCGGCCTAGACACTCCCCACGAACAAGGAGTGTAACCATGCGTAAGATCATCCTGGCACTCAGTGCCGCCACCCTCGCCGTTCCGGCCGTCACGGCCACTCCGGCTTTCGCGCATCAGACGCGCAGCTACCACCAACACCAGCAGCCGCAGCAATGGCGCGGTTCCGACGGCCGCACCTACTGCCGCAAGTCGAACGGCACGGTCGGCCTGGTCGTCGGCGGCGCGGCGGGCGCGCTGGTCGGCCGGGAGATCGACAAGAAGGGCAGCCGCACCACCGGCACCGTCCTCGGCGCGGCCGTCGGCGCCCTCCTGGGCCGCCACGTCCAGCGCAACGTGATCAGCAGCAACCGCCGCTGCGGCTAATCGGCCCGGCACGCAGCTGAAACAAACGCCTCGGCCCCTACCGGCCGGGGCGATTTTCGTTAACCCGCCCGTTGCGGGCGCGCGCCTTCTCCCGCATGGCACCGGGCGCTGCCCTTGCTGGAGACTCCGATGCTTCGACCGCTCGCCGCCGCCCTTCTCCTCACCGCCGCTCTCCCA
>DASWMM010000014.1:0-2734 GCA_036399755.1 Allosphingosinicella sp. | reverse complement strand
GGCGCGGGCCGGAGCGGCGGCGTCGAACGGCTGCGGCGTGTGCGGGTCCATCGCCCGCGTGGCGCTCGATCCGGCGAACTTGACGGCCGACGCGATCACCTTGCTCCATGCCTCGGCGAGCTCGCTCGGGCTCGGCACGCGCTCGGGGAGCTTGAAGACGGAATTCTCGGCCACTTAACTTCGTCCTTCTTTGAAGCGCCTCCCCCCCGCTCATCCTGAGGAGGGACTGAGCTTGGCGAAGGCCCGTCTCGAAGGACCGGGCGGATACTCACTGCGTCCTTCGAGACGCCGGTTCGACAGGCTCACCGGCTCCTCAGGATGAGCGGGGTAAGTGTCAAGCGTTCAAGCCGCCATCAGTTCCTCAAGCGCGCCGCACTCACGCGGGCTCACGAACAGAAAGAGCAAGGCACGGTCCGGGTTCCGGTTCGCCCAGCCTGCCTGCGGATCGGCGGGTGTGCGGAAATCCGCATTCGCTGCCGCGGGTGCCGGGGTCCCGGCGAACAGGGTCGCGGCCGAACCATCCTGGAACGTCATGATCTTCTACCTCTTGAAGGGGATGCAGCCCTCTCTCATAAGGTTCCCGGGAAATCCATTTGGATTGTTCCCATAACCTTGTGCGAAAGTCCCCATACGCATGCGGGAATTCGACTGGAACGACCTGCGCGCCTTTCTTGCCGTGGCGAGAAGCGGACGGCTGACCCTTGCCGCCGCGCGCACCGGGCAGGACCACACCACCCTGTCCCGCCGCATCGGCGCGCTTGAACACGCGCTCCAGGCCAAGCTCTTCGACCGAAGCCCGTCGGGCTACACGCTGACCGAACAAGGCGAGCGGCTGATGCCGATCGCCGAGGAAATGGAGCGAATGGCGCTCGGCGCGCGCGAAACGGTGGGCGGCACCGCGACGGCCGTCGAAGGCACGGTGCGCATCGGCTCGCCCGAAGGCTTCGGCAGCTATTTCCTTGCGCCGCGCATCGCCCCGCTCAAGGCGACCTACCCGGAACTCACCGTGCAACTCGTTGCCGCCTCCGGCGCCTTCAGCCTGTCCAAGCGCGAGGCCGACGTGGTGATCTCGGTCAGCCGACCGCCGGCCGGGCGGATCACCGTGTCGAAGCTGATCGACTACGACCTCGGCCTCTACGCGGCGCCTTCCTACCTAGAGCGCGCCCCTGCCCTCGCCTCCGCCGACGACCTGCAACACCACCTCTTCGTCAGCTATATCGGCGATCTGCTCCACTTCCCCGAGCTCGACATGCTCCAGCACGTCGCTCCACACGCCGTGACCTCGGTGGAAAGCTCCAACCTCGTCGCCCAGCTCCGGGCGACTTTGGCGGGCGCGGGGTTGTGCGTGCTTCCGGCATTCCTCGCAGCGGAGGAGAAGGGGCTGGTGCGCGTTCTGCCGGAGGAAGTGAGCCTCACCCGCCCGCTCTGGCTCGTCGTCCATCAGGACCTCGCCGAACTCGCCCGCGTAAAAGCCGCCGTCCGCTTCATCCGCGACGCGGTCGAACGCGACGCAGCGGTGTTCAAGCTGAGCTGAACCGGTTCCCAGAACCCGTCATTCCCGCGAAGGCGGGAATCCCGCTTCTTCTTTTTATTCGCCGTGGAAGCAGGACAAGGAAGCGGGACCCCCGCTTTCGCGGGGGTGACGAAGAGATAGATCTGCCATCAGATCGCGTGCGGTTCCTTCGTCACTTCCCAGCTCTGGCCCTTGGACACCAGCGCCTGCAGGTCCGGCTTCTTCCCCGCGGCAGCCTGTTCGTTCTGCGCAACCACGGCGCTCTCGAACGTCGGCGCCGGATCATCGTAGACGACTCCAAGCGCCGTCGGGAAGCTTCCGAACGGCATCTCGACCAGCATATGCGCCACGGAGCGGTTCTTGGGATCGTGGACCAGCACCCCCGCCGCCTGCCAATCGCCGCCCTCGACCTCCACCACCTTGAGCGCAAGCGCCTCACGATCCAGCGCGATGCCCTTGGCGCCTCCCGCAAACAGCATCGGCTCGCCAGCCTTCAGCCAAAGCTGGTTGCCGCTATTCTCCTTGGCGGTGAACGGCGCGAACACGTCGTCGTTGTAGACGATGCAATTCTGGTAAATTTCCACAAACGCCGCGCCCTTGTGGGCATGCGCCGCCTTCAGCACGTCGGGCAGATACTTGGACACATCGATGCCCCGCGCAATGAACCGCGCGCCCGAACCCAGCGCGAAGGCGCAGGGGCTCGCCGGCCGGTCCACCGATCCGAACGGCGTCGAAGGCGAGCGCGTTCCCACCCGGCTGGTCGGCGAGTACTGCCCCTTGGTGAGCCCGTAGATTTCGTTGTTGAACAGCAGGATCTGGGTGTCGAGGTTGCGCCTCAGCACGTGCATCGTGTGGTTGCCGCCGATCGACAAGGCATCGCCGTCCCCAGTGATGATCCACACCGAGAGCTCCGGATTGGCCAGCTTGATTCCCGTCGCGAACGTCGGCGCGCGGCCGTGGATGGTGTGGAAGCCGTACGTCTCCATGTAGTAGGGAAAACGGCTCGAGCAGCCGATGCCGGACACGAACACCGTGTTCTCGGGCCGAACGCCGATCTCCGGCATGGTCCGCTGCACCGCCTTCAACACCGCATAATCGCCGCACCCAGGGCACCAGCGCACCTCCTGGTCAGTGGCGAAATCCTTGGCGGTCAGCTTGGTCATCTCGTTCATGATAATGCCTCGGTAGAAGTTCCTCCCTGCCGCAAAGCGGTGGGGAGGG
>DASWMM010000013.1:0-2728 GCA_036399755.1 Allosphingosinicella sp. | reverse complement strand
ATGGAGGACCGCGCCACCTGCCGTATTTCCAGCCAGCACGTGGCCAATTGGCTGCTCCACGAAGTCGTCACCCCCGCGCAGGTCGACGCCGCCTTGCTCAAGATGGCGGCCGTGGTGGACCGGCAAAACGCGGCCGATCCCGCCTACCGCCCGATGGCCGCCGATCGCCAAGCGAGTGCCGCCTTTCAGGCCGCGCGGGCCCTCCTGTTCGAGGGCGCGGCGCAACCTTCGGGCTATACCGAGCCGTTGCTCCACGGCTTCCGGCTCGGCAGGCACGCGGCAGGTTAGGCGGCCATGCCCCTCTCGATCCAGCTCCGGGCGGCGCGCACCCGCTCCGCTTCCCGCCTGGCCAGCGCTCCGGCAAGGCCCGTCAACCGGCCGGCCGCGTCCTCGTAGACGGCGAGCCGCGCATCGACGTCCGGAGCGGCTGCCGCCTTTGCCCGCCAGGCCGCAAAGCGGATCCGGTCGCTGGGATGGTGAAGCGCGAAATCCTCCACCAGATCCTGTCCGTTGCCGCCGCCGAAGGTGGATGCCAGGCGAACAAGCGTCTCCAGCGATGAGGTGTTGAGGATCCCCGATACCCGCGACGACGCGACATCGAAGCTATATTGCTCCTCGAACTCGCTGGCCGTGGAAAGCGCCATGATGTTGAGCGACACGGACAGGCTTTCGGGCGGAAGCTGGCTGTGGACGTCAAGATGCTTTCGATACAGCATCACCTTGCCCGGCGACAGGCAGGAGCGCTCGATGAAGCGCAGGTCCACTTCCTCGCCGGGACAGCCGGCAACGCGGCCATAATCATATTCGTAATAATCGCTCAGGTAGCCGGGGCCGAGATAGCCGACGGTCAGGAAGCTGAAATTGTGATCGTGCGGAGCCCCGTAGAAAAAGGGCTGCGGCCCGCTGTTGGCGTAGACGCTGTCGGTTTCGGACGGCCAGAAATTGGCGCGGATCAGGAACCGGCGCGATCCGTGGAGCAGGATCACCTGGGCGCTATACTGGTTGCGCGCGCTTTGCCCGGCGCAATGCTGCTTGAGCTCGTCGATGACGAGGTCGCCCAGAAAGCGGCGGTTGCGCGCGAGGCGGTGAAGCGCCGGCGCCCACTGGGCCAATCCCTCCTCGTCACGGGAGTCGAAGCGTTCTTCCAGAGCTTCGACCAGTTCGCCCAGTTCGATTGGAGCCGCGTCACCGCGGCAGTCGATGGTGAGGGGCATTTCAGTGCATCTCCAAAACAGAGGCTATTGCGGCGTGGGGCAAGCGAGGCGGCGGGAAGCAGGCGGCCAGGGTCGCCTCCGCCGCGGCGCGAACATCGGAGTGGGGGTCGTTCTTCGCCATCGCCGAAAGGTGCGGCAAGGCTGCCTCGGCATCGAGCGCCAGCAATTCCCGCATGGCGTGCCAGCGCGCGTAGAAATGCGCGTCGCCAAGCATGTCGATCATCAGCGGCACGGCGTCCTGCCGGTCTAGCGTCCTCAGCAAGGCGAGCATCATCTGGGTTCGGCTGCTGACTTCGTCGGTGCTGCTTGCACCGGAGAATTCCAGGCTGAGATCGTCATATTCCACGGTCAGCGGCGCCCGCCCGGCGCTGGTTACCGCGTGGAAGTAGACGAGATCGGCCGACGCGTGATCGATCACGAAGCTCTGCCGCCGTCCGTCGATCTGCAAGATCTCGCCGTCCGCGATGCGCCGGCGTTCAACCAGCCGGCACCGGCCGCTGGACGCGGCGGTGAATCCCGCCTCGATCGGCGGCGCCTCCCAAAAGGAGAAAGTGGCGCCTCCCGAGCGAACGAACCTGTAGAGGCTTTGGTGGCCCGGAAAGACGATGGAGCGCTGCCCGTCGCGTTCCAGACGCTTGGCGGCGAGCCCTTCCGGCGGCATCACCGACAGAAACAGCGTGAGGATCGGCGTTTCGAACAGCAATAGGCCGGAATGAATGTCGGTGGCCACGCTGCGCACCGCCGGCCGGAAGAAGGGGTCGGCAGCCGCGGCCTCGATCAGGCACGCCATGATCTGCGCTATGCCCGCTTCATCGCTGATCGCGCGGCGCGCGCAGGCGAGAACCGCCGCCGCATCGGGTTCGGCAAGCCCGTCGAGCCCGTCGCGCAACCGCTGCAGCAGCGGCAATGCCTTGAGCCGCTTGGCGACATCGCCGAGGCGGGCGGCAGTTGCGTCCTGCGCGTCGGCGCCGGCAAGCCAGCGCTTTAATTCCTTGCGAGGTATCATGATCGTTCCCCCTGTGGGTGCCGGAGGGAACATGAAGCTCCCCCCGGACCCTGGTTCAGCCCGTGATGATCGCCACGACGATGCTGCCGCAGCCGGCGCCGCCGACTTCGCGCTGCTTCACGGAGCCGTGAATCCCGACCTTGGTGGCGAGTTCCGGCAGCTTGCTGATGTCGATCTTTTTCATAGTCGTTCCTTCCTCGTGGTTGAAGGAGCGAAGACGACCGGCCTGGGCCCACTGCCCGAACCGAGCATCGCCGCTCAATCCGTACAGTCACGACGCACCGAAAGTTCTGTCTCAAGGACGCCCACTAAGTTGTGGACTTAATGGAGTAAATCGCTTGGAAAATTGAGGTATGTTGAAGGAAGTTGTTGTGGGTTTCGTCCGGATCGGACTTTAACCTTCTTCGTCTGCCTCTGCTTCGTAGCCGCGCCGCAGTCCCTCCAGCCGCCGCATCTCCCGCTTGATCCTGCGGCGGGAGCGCAGGCTGAACGCGGCGATAGTGAGGAG
>DASWMM010000012.1:0-5178 GCA_036399755.1 Allosphingosinicella sp. | reverse complement strand
CCCTTGCGGGAGAGGGGCAGGGGAGAGGGGTCCGTGCTTGCGGCCTCGATGGCGGCTGGTGCGGCTTGGCACCGGAAGCTAGTGGATAGCGCATGGTAGAACTCCCCGGCCCCCTCCACCTCCTCGGCTGCGGCAACATGGCCGGCGCCATGCTCAAGGGCTGGCTCGACGCCGGCCTCGACCCAGCACAGGTGACAGTGATCCGCCCCAGCGGCGCCCCCGTCGCGTCCGGTGTGCGCGTCCTCACCGCACCGCCCCAAGGCGAAACCGCCGACATCCTCCTCCTCGGCATGAAACCGCAGAAGCTGGAGGAAGCCGCCCCCGCCGCCACCCAGCTCATCGGTGCGGAAACGACGATCGTCTCGATCCTCGCCGGCACCGAACTCGCCACCCTGCGCGCCCGCTTCCCCGCCGCGCGCCGCATCGTCCGCGCCATGCCCAACACCCCCGTCGCGCTTCGCCTCGGAGTCACCAATCTCATCACCGAAGGCGGAGAGCCCGAGCCGCAGGTCGAGCGCCTCATGGCCGCCCTCGGCCACACCGAATGGTTCACGGACGAAGCGTTGTTCGCCCTCGCCGGCCACCTCACCGGCGCCGCCCCCGCCTTTCTTTTCCGCTTCATCGACGCCCTTGCCCAAGCCGGCGCCGGCCTTGGCCTTCCGCCCGCGCAGGCGAGCCGCCTCGCCGCCGCGATGGCACGGGGTGCCGCCACCCTCGCCGCCACGTCCGGCGAAGCCCCGGCCGAGCTCGCCCGCCGAGTCGCAAGTCCCGGCGGCACCACCGAAGCAGGCCTGAAGGTGCTGGACGAAGGCGAGGCCCTCGCAACGCTGATGCTCCGCACCCTCGACGCCTCCCGCCGCCGCGGCCTCGAAATGGCCGAAGCGGCGCGGCAGGCGCCCAGCTGACCGACCCGACGCAGAAACAACTTTCCTCCCCCGCGCATTCATGATCCGCTGGCGGCCCACAGGAGACTCGGAAAAACCATGCGCATTCTAGATGTCGACGCGGTTGCGCCTCAGGAGGCACGCTCCATCACCGAGCACCTCGTGCCCGGCGAGGACGTCCAGGCGGTGTTCCGCTCGCCCAGTGCCGCCGTGTTGTTCACCGCCGCGCGCATCGTGCTTGTGGAGCGCAATTCGCTGCTCGACGAGAAAGTGGAGACCAGCTCCTTTTCCTATCGCGCCATTCAGCAATTCTCGGTCACCGAGAGCAGTTCGGAAGGCGCGCGCGTGGCACTCAAAATCTGGCTTGGCACCGATCCCCAGCCTCTTCACCTCCGCGCCGCGCCGGGCACCGACCTTCGTCCGCTCCAGCAACTCCTCGCTGGCAAGCTCGGGTGAAAGCTGCGGCGGCTCTCCTCTCCGCTTTGCTGCTGGGGGCGTGCGCGGCCCCGACGGCGCCGCCGCTCAGCTTCGCCAATCCGGTCATCGACAGCGACTTCCCAGACCCGGCCGTGCTGCGCGCGAGCGACGGCTTCTACTACGTCTACGCCACGCAGGGTGAGCGCGATGGACGGATGAACAATATCCAGGTCGCCCGATCGAGCGACCTCGTCCACTGGGATCACATCGGCAACGCGCTTCCCGACAAGCCAAGTTGGGCCACAAAGACGCAGGACTTTTGGGCGCCGCATGTCGCCGAGCATGACGGCCGCTATTTCCTTTATTATTCCGCCAAGCCCGACGCGGCGCTGACCGACACCAGCCGCGGCCTCTGCCTCGCCGTCGCGACCGCGAACCGGCCGGAGGGGCCGTTCACCGATATCGGCACGCCGCTCCAGTGCGGCGAGGGCTTCGTCAACATCGATCCCATGGCGTTCGACGACCCTGCCACGGGCAAGCGCCTGCTTTACTGGGGCTCGGGCTTCGGACCGATCAAGGTACAGGAGCTCGCGCGCGACCGCATTTCGTTTGCGCCCGGCACGCATCCGATCGACCTCGTCCCCGTCGACAAGACGGACGATCCCACCAACTACAAGCGCCTCGTCGAAGGCGCCTGGGTGATGCAGCGCGAGGGCTATTATTACTTGATTTTCTCCGGCGACAATTGCTGCGGCCCCGACATCCATTACGCCGCGCTGGTCGCCCGTTCCCGAAGTGCGACCGGCCCGTTCGAGGTGAAGCCGGAGCGGCGCGGCGTGGTCCTGGAGCGGAGCGAGCGCTGGATCGGGCCGGGCCACAACAGCGTGGTACGCGACTCCGCCGGCACCGACTGGATCGTCTACCACGCCGTCGATGCTCGCCATCCCCGGACCAAGCCCACCGACGACCTCAACAGCCGCCGCGTCATGCTGATCGACCGCATTGTCTGGCAGGATGGCTGGCCGCGTGTGGAAGGCCCCACGGAGGCCCCGCAGCGCGCGCCCAGCACCGATCGGCCGCGTTGATTTCGATCAGCCTGACGCTGCTTCGCCTCGCCCCACCGCTGTGCTAGGGTCTTGAAATTCCGCGCGAAGGGGGCTGCGCGCGTGGACGTGAAGGGCGCGGGGGCGCCTGTCGAGGGGGGCGGGTTTGCGAAGGATCATCAGGGCCGATCTCCCGCAACGCCTCGCCCGGCTGCTGCCGCGCTGGCTGACGGAAGTCCTGGTCGGCACCTCCATCACCGCCGCCTTCGTCACCCTGCGCATCCTTGCGAACCCATGGCTCGGCGATCTTTCGCCCTTCTCCATGGCCTATATCGCGACGGTGCTCGCGGCCCTGGTCGGCGGGTGGCGAAGCGGCGTCGTCTCGCTGGTCCTCGGCCTCCTGCTCGTCTGGTTCTTCGTCGTCCCTCCGCAGGGCAGCTTCGCGATCGAATCGTCCCGCTGGGTAGTGAGCCTCGCCATCGCCGGCCTGTCGGAGCTGGTGATCGTGCTCGCGCTCGGGCTCTACCAGCGGGAGGTCCGCGCCGGTCAGGTCGAGCGCACCCGGCGCATCAACTTCCTCGGCCAGGCGCTCAAGGAAATGGACCACCGCACCAAGAACAATTTCCAGATCGTCACCAGCCTGCTGACCCTTCAGGGCAACCGCTCCGGCAACGCCGAGGTCAAGGCGGCGCTCGGCGAGGCAGCCGAGCGCTTGCAGGCGGTCTCCGCCGTCTACGACGCGCTGGCGCCGAGCAGCCACGGCCTCGCCACCGTCCGCCTGCAGGACCAGCTCCAGGAAATCTGCCACCAGATCCGCCGCGGAATCCTGCCCGAAGGGATCGGCCTCGAAGCCGAGCTGGAGCCGATGCTGGTGCCGCACGACAGCGCGGTCGCGCTCGGCATCGTTGTCAACGAACTCGTCACCAACGCCTGCAAGCACGCTTTCCCGGGCGGCTCCGGCACGATCCGCGTCCGCGCGGTGCAGGAGGGCGAAGGCGCGGCGCGAATAGAGATCGCAGATGACGGCTGCGGGTTCACGCCGTCGTCCACCCGCAAGGGCGGCCTCGGCACTCGCCTCATCGCCGCCTTCGTGCAGCGCGCCGGCGGCAAAAGCGAGGTCCGCTCCTCCGCAAAGGGCACGATCCACTCCATCCTGGTGCCGCTTCGCTAATGGCCGAATTCAGCGCCGGAATCCTCCTCTACCGGCGGCGCGGCGAAGTGGTTGAAGTGCTGCTCATCCACCCCGGCGGGCCTTATTGGCGCAACAAGGACAAGGGCGCCTGGATGATCCCCAAGGGCGGCGTCGAGCCTGGCGAGGAGCCCGCCGCCTGCGCGCTGCGCGAGTTCGAGGAGGAGCTCGGCACGCGCCTTGAGGGCGAATTGCGCCCGCTGTGCGGCATCCGCCAGAAAGGCGGCAAGTGGGTCGAGGCTTTCCTGATGGAAGGCGATCTCGACGCCGACAACATCGTCAGCAACCACTTCCAGATCGAGGTGCCGCCGCGCAGCGGCCGCTTCCGCTCCTATCCCGAAGTGGACCGCGCCGCCTGGTTCGGCCTCCCGGACGCGCGCGAATATATCCTGCCGAGCCAGAGCCCGATCCTGGACGCCTTCGAAGCCGCGCTCTAGCCGCCGAACAGGTCGCCATGCTGGCGCGGCTGGCAGCGCAGATACTGGTTCGGCGCCTGCACGGTTGCGCCCAGGTGCGCGGCGGCGTGCCACGGCCAGCGCGGGTCGTAAAGAATGGCGCGGGCCAGCGCGACTGCATCGGCATCGCCGGTGCTGACGATCGCCTCCGCCTGCTCGAAGCCGGTGATCAGCCCGACGGCGATTACCGGAATGCCCACCGCTTCACGCACCGCACGCGCCTGCGGCACTTGGTAATTGGGGCCGACCGGGATTTTCTGCGCCGGCGTAAGCCCGCCGCTGGAGACGTGAATGGCCGCGCAGCCCCGCGCTTCGAGCGCCCGGGCAAAGGCGATGGTGCTCTCCACATCCCAGCCGCCCTCGGCCCAGTCGGTTGCCGACACGCGCACGATCACCGGCCGCTCGGCGGGGAAGGCGGCGCGGACTGCGTCGAACACCTCGAGCGGAAAGCGCATCCGGTTCTCCAGGCTGCCGCCATAATCGTCCTCGCGCCGGTTGGAGAGCGGCGAAAGGAACTGGTGGAGCAGATAGCCGTGCGCGGCGTGCACCTCGATTCCGTCCAGCCCGAGCCGTGCAGCCCGCCGCGCAGCGTCCGCAAAGCCGTCGCGGATGCGGGCGAGGCCCTCGGTATCAAGCGCGAGCGGCGGGTTTTCACCGACCTCGAACGCGGCCGCGCTCGGCGCCACCGTCTGCCATCCGGTCGGCTCGCCCGGCCCGATCTGTGCGCCGCCTTCCCACGGCACGCGGGTCGAAGCCTTGCGGCCGGCATGGGCGAGCTGGATGGCGATCGGCATGTTCGAATGGCGCCGCACGCTCTCCAGCACGCCCTTCAGCGCCGCTTCGTTTGCGTCGGACCAAAGGCCGAGATCGTCGGGCGAGATGCGGCCGTCGGCGGTCACCGCCGTCGCCTCGATGATCAGCAGCCCGGCGCCGGAGTGCGAAAGATTACCAAGGTGCTGCACGTGCCAGTCGGTCGCACTGCCCTCGCCGTCCGCGGAATACTGGCACATCGGCGCAATGACGATGCGATTCTCAAGTGTCAGATCGCCGAGCTGAAGCGGCGCGAAGAGTTTGCTGGCCAAGATGTGCCTCCGGGTGAGGCGGGCAGGTGGTGCGTGGCGCCTAGAAGCGCAAGGTTCCCTCAAGCACGGTGACGCACGCGCCGCCAAGCACCGTCCGGTCGCCCACCC
>DASWMM010000011.1:0-7519 GCA_036399755.1 Allosphingosinicella sp. | reverse complement strand
GGCGAGGCGGACTGGACCGGCGTTGCCCTCCACGGAACCGGCTACCAGGGCGAAACGCCGCTGGTGAACAAGCAGGTCTTCGCGCCGGGCACCGACGTCACCGACTGGCACGATTACGAAGTGGACTGGAGCGCCGGCGCGATCCTGTTTAAGGTCGATGGCAGGCTCATCTACCGGGTGACGCGCCCGATGGTGGAATTCTATGCGCCGTGGCGCTTCGACACGCCTGAGCACATCATCCTGAACTTCGCGGTGGGCGGCATCTACCCATTCAAGACCAACGGCATCGCCGCGCCCTACAAGGGCCTGCCGCAGGCCAGCGTCGACCGCATCAAGCGCGGCGACATCGCCATGGAGGTGGATTGGGTGCGCGTCTACCAGCGGCTTCCCTGAGGAGCCTCGCGGCCGAGCCTCACGCGCGGGCCAAAGCAATGTCTCCCAGGCTCAAAGCGGCGGGAAGGCCGAGAGTCTCCTGCTGCGCGATCCAGCCCGCCAGCGCCTCGAACGCAAGCTGCTCGTGAAAGCAGATGCCGGCGCAGCCGGGACCGGCCCAGCGCACGGTTGCCGGGAGCGGCGGCAAAAGCGGCAGCTTCAGCACCATCTCGGCGCCGACCTTGAGATCGGCGCCAAGCGCGATCCTGGCGCCGCCTTGCGAGATGTTGAGGATCCGCACGCCCAGCATGCTGGCGCCGACCCGTGCCTGCGCCGGCGCGGCGACGTCGAAGCGCGGCAGCCGCGATTTGCCCTCACCTTCCGCCGTCCAGGGGGTGCGCAGCACGTGCTCGACATCGACCGGTTCGTTGAACGCGATTCCGATCTGCCAGCCACACGCCCAGACGACCCGGCCGCCCGGCATTGCGCCGGGGCAAAGCTCCGCCTGCACGGGCACGCCGACCCCGATCTGGCGGTAGACCCGCGCGCCGAGGCCCAGGCTGGAAATGTTGCGGACCACGCAGCCTTCCCGGCCGCGCGGCGTGTGGAGAAAAGCAAGCCGCAACACGGTCCTGTGCCGCTCCGCATGCCTGCGGTCCACGCACAGATCGGCCGGTTCTCCCAAGCTCTTCACAAACACCCCTCCCAGTTCACGGGGAGGATGCGCCAGCGCGGTTGCGGAAGGGTTTGGCGGTGCAACCGTGCTGACACGGTATGGGCGTGAGGTGTGCGAGGTCCGGGGGCGCCCTCGGCCCGCGGTCAGTCGCGCGAGGTGTCGGGTCCGGCGGCTTCGGCGATCCTGGCGGCCTCGATCACCGTGGTCACCTTGAGCTTTCGCATCATGTTGCCGCGGTGCATTTCAACGGTGCGCTGGCTGAGCGAGAGCTCGGCCGCGATCTCCTTGCTGGACAGGCCCCGCGACACCAGAGTCAGCATCTCGCGCTCGCGCGGCGACAAGCGGGCGACCGCCTCGTTCGCGCTGCGCCGGGTGCCGCTGCGCCGGGTGCTTGCGGCCAGCTTGCGGTAGCCCTGCTCCAGCGCGCCCATCAAGGCGGCCTCGGAAAACGGCTTTTCGAGGAATTCGATGGCGCCGAGCTTCATCGCCTCGACCGCCGTCACCACCTCCGCATGGCCGGTGACCATGATCGCCGGCCAGCGGATATCGCGCGCGTCGAGTTCGGCCAGCACTTCGACGCCGTTCTGGCCCGGCATGCGGACGTCGAGCAGGATGCAGCCGGGCGGCAGGTGATCGACCTCCTCCAGGAAGTCGCTTGGCGACGAGAATGGGCGGCAGTCGATCCCGGCAGCGCGGAGTTCGCAGCTTACCGAGACCCGGACGTCGCGATCGTCGTCAATGATATATGCTTTCCGCCGGTCTTCCACGGCCCGCCCCCCGATGGTGCACGCAAGCCGAATGCGCGCCGGCACCGATCCGGAGCAAGCTCCCCGACCGGCTTTGGCGCACTTCAACAAGCAAGTTGCAGTGAAGCGCCCCAACGCCCCACCCCACTAATCTACATCGGAAATTTCGCTTGGCAAGCCGGCTCGGCAAGGTCCGCCGCAAGCGGCGAAACCCAGCCGGACCGCCCCGGCTCAGCCCCGGCGCAACTCCGTGGCGGCATAACGGCCGCGCCGGTCCGCGGCCGGACGGTAGCATACCCGCTCGCCCTGGGTGAGCATGCCGAGACCGGCAAGCTCCACCGCGCTGACGTGAACGAACAAGTCCACGCCGCCGGCGTCCGGCGAGATGAAGCCAAAGCCCTTTTCACTACTGAAGAATTTCACTGTCCCGCTGAACACGGCCGTCTCTCCCCCTTTGAACCGCCACACCAGGCGGTCGATGGGCGCAGGAGCCTGAAGGCAAACCGGATTTCCCGGAATTCAGCCAAACGTCGTGAGCGGTTTCACGATGGACCCAAAAAGGTTCCATAGCAAGCAAATAAACCTAGGCGGCAAGGGACCTTAGCCATTTAAGCCCGTATTCCGTACCGTCAGGCGGCCAGTCTTGGCAGGCACGAAAGCTTGTGCAGCATGGCCGAAACGCGCTCCGCCGGCACGGCTTTCGAGTAGAGGAACCCCTGCGCCTCGTCGCAACCCTTGAGCATCAATTTGTCGCGTTGCTCTTCCGTCTCGACGCCTTCCGCCACCGCCTTCATGCCGAGATTGTGGGCGAGGCCGATGATGCTGCCTACGATCGCCGCTGCGCCCGCTTCGTCCCCCTCATCCGCTTGCACAAAAGATCGATCGATCTTGAGCACGTCGGCTGGAAAGCGGCACAGGTGGGTAAGGGAGGCGAAACCGGTGCCGAAATCGTCCAGCGCGATCGCAACCCCCGCCTTGCTCAAGCGGCGCAGCGCCCGCTCGACATCGACCGCATGCCGGCCGAGCATCACCGACTCGGTCACCTCGATCTGAAGCACGCCCGGCGGAAGCGCCGCTTCTTCCAGGCGCCGCATCAGGAACACGGCAAAGTCGCGGCGGCTGAAATCAAATGTGGACACGTTGAGCGCAACATGGCCGAACGGCAGGCCGAGTTCGCGCCAGCGCCGGATGTCGGCAAGGATGCTGGTCAGCATCGCATCGGTCAGTTCGACGGCCATGTCGGGCTCGTCGAAGCAGGCCTGGATGTCGGCGGGCAGCCGGGTGCCGCCGCTCGGGTGCCACCAGCGCAGCAGCGCCTCCAGGCCAGTCACCTCGTTCGTCAGGAGGTTGATCTTGGGCTGGTAGTTGGGGACGATCTTGCCGGCGTTGAGCGCCTGCCGGCCGAGCGACAGCATTGACGCCTGGCGCTGCATCCGGCTGCGCATCTCGGGCTCGAAGATGCGGAAATCGCCCCTTGCGTCGGCCTTCGCGGCGTTGAGCGCGATGTCGGCATGCTTGAGCAGTTCCTCGCGGGTGCGCCCGTCGGCCGGGAACAAGGCGACGCCCATGGTAAGCCGGCACGGCAAAGCGGCGGCGACCGCGCCGTGAAACGCGGAGCAGCGGCGCTGCGCTTCGGCCATGCCGGGAATGGCGTCGAGGATGCAGACGAACTCGTCGCCGCCGACCCGCGCGGTGAAGGCGCCCGGACCCGCGCATCGTGAAAGCTGGGCGGCGACATCGCACAGCAGGCGGTCGCCTTCGACATGGCCTTCCGAATCGTTGACCCGGCGCAGGCCGTCGAGATCGAGGAACAGCAGCGCAAAGGGCGCCGCCTCGGGGTCGGCGAGCCGCTCCGCCAGATGCTGCAGAAAGAGCAGGCGGTTGGGCAACAGGGTGAGCGAATCGTGGTTGGAGATCCACCGCGCCCGCTCCTCCGCCTCGCGCTGCTCGGTGATGTCGAGGATGATGCCGGTCAAGGCGGGGCCCGAGCCGGGCTTGGCGGGCAGCGCCCTGCCCCGGTCGGCGACCCAGCGCACCGGCCCGCCGGGTGCCCCGATCCGGTAGGTCATTGCATATTCGCCGCCTTCGCGAAGCGCCCGGCGGGTTTCGCGCCGAACCCGCGCCCGATCGGCCTCGTGGATCAGGGACGGCCAGCCGCCCTCGCGGGCCAGCGCTTCGGCCGACCAGCCGGTCAACTCCTCCACCGGACCGGCCAGGAACACCGGGCCGGCACCGCTTCCCGGCAGGCGCCGATAGAGCAGACCGGGCAGTTCTTCGGCTGCGGCTTTGAGGTGGTCGTCCAACATCATCTCCGCGGATTGGTGGTGTTGGCAGAGTTGCACGGCCGCCTGAGCGACCGGTGAAGGCCCAGTACCGTAAGAACACTGGGATGGTCTAAAAGCCCCCTTGACGCATCGGAACCTTGGAAAAACACGTTGCATCAAAGGCTTCGCTGTACTAACCTGAATCAAGTTAGATTTCGTGCCTATGCAACAACAAGCGCCGGGGGGCGCGTATGTTGCATAAAGGAAACACGGAGTCACGGGGGGAGTTTTGTTAGGCGTGGCTACCAATCTTGTACATGTCGTCGATGACGACGATGCTGTTCGTTCTTCGCTCACGCTAATGATGAACACGGAAGGGCTTCCGTCAATAGGCTGGCCATCTGCGGACACATTTCTTGCCGCCGCCAACTTACACAGTGGCGGATGCGCTCTTGTTGATCTTTACATGCCCGGCATCAGCGGATTGCAGTTGCAAGACGAGCTTAACAAGCGCGGTTCAAACCTCGGCGTAGTAATGCTGACCGGCCACGGCGATGTCGGCTCGGCGGTGACGGCGCTGAAGAAGGGCGCGTTCGATTTCATCGAAAAGCCGTTCGACGACGAGGACCTGATCGGCCGGGTCAAGGCGGCGATGGAGCAGCATGAGCGGGTTCACATGTCGCGTTCCGACGCGGTGTCACGCATCGCGAAATTGTCGCCGCGCGAGAAGCAGGTCCTGACCCTGCTGGCCGACGGCAAGCTCAGCAAGGAGATCGCGTTCGAGCTCGGCCTCAGCCTGCGCACCGTTGAAATGCACCGGACGCATATCAGCGACAGGCTGGGCGTCCGGCGCGCGTCGGAGGCGATCAAGCTCGCCATTCAGGCGCAGCTTACCAACTAAGGCAGATGTGGCCGGGCGGCGGCGCGGGAGCGGGCGGGAACGGGGGTTCAAGCCGGCTTGCCGTCCGCATCCGGGGCAGCTTGCGCTTCAGCTTCTCGGTCTCGTGGGCAAGCGCGCACAGCAAGGTGTCGCCTGAAAACGGCTTTTCCAGAAATTGCACCGCGCCAAGCCTGATGGCGTCGGCGGCGGTCACCGCCTCGCCGTGCGCCGTGACCATGATCGTGGGCCAGCGAATGCCGCGCTGGGCAAGCTCGGCGAGCATTTCGATGCCGTTCTTGCCCGGCATGCGAAGGTCGAGGATGATGCAGCCCGGCTCCAGCCGGTCGGCGCAACGCAGGAAATCCGGACCCGACGGGAAGGCCGCGCAACGATAGCCGGAGGTCGACAGCTCAAGCAGCAGCGCCTCGCGGATCGCTTCGTCGTCGTCGACCACATACGCGCACGGCGCCAAGGGCGAAGGGGCTTCACCCGAAGCGGGAGCCGGCTCGAACTCGCACATGCTCATCTTGGGTCCGGCCCGCTTTCTGCGTGATATGCGGGACAGAGCGCTTGAGGCCACCGGCGAACGGCGGATGCGATCGGCTCCATCCCGCAAATACCCCCACGAGATACGCTACAGTCCCGGCCCTCCTGCCGAGCAAGGCCACTCTAGATGATTGCGCACCGGCGGCGAGATGTGGATCACACCACCGAAGCTCCACGCGCGCCGGGACCGTGCTTACACGGTGTTGACGGGCGGGTGTGCGAACCTTCGCCCTGCTACGCCGGGTCGGCGCTCTCCGGCGCCCTGTCGTCCGGCAGGCTTTCCCCCAGCGAAAAGGCAAAGCACGCGCCGGTGGGGCCGCTTTCCTCCAGCCAGATCTTTCCGCCCAAGCCTTCGATGATCGTGCGGCAGATCGACAGGCCGATGCCGAGGCCGCCTTCCTTGCTGCTGTTGAAGGCGTCGAACAACTGGTCCCTTACCGAATCCGACACGCCCGAACCGGTGTCGCGCACCGTGACCTTGACCTGGCCGGCGCCGTCCCGCCGCGCCTCCACGGTCAGCAGGCGCTGCTCCGAATGCTCCATCGCCTCGAGCGCGTTTCGGATCAGGTTGAGGAGCACCTGCTGCGCCTGAATCTTGTCGGCAAAAACATCGAGCGACCGGTCGAACTCGATGTCCACCGTGATGCCGAGCCGCGGCGCGTCGATCAGCGCGATCGCGCAGGCGCCCTCGATGATTTCCGCGAGCGAGCACGAGTCCACCGCGGCCTCCACCGGCGCGGCGAGCTGGCGCAGCTTGCGGATCAGCTCGCCGGCCCGCAGCGACTGTTCCGCGGCGCGATCGACGATGGAAGCGATCTCCTCCCCCGCTTCGCCGCGCCTCAGGAGCTTGGCGGCGCTGCGCGCATAGCTTGCCGCAGCGGTGAGCGGCTGGTTCAGTTCGTGGGCGATGGACGACGCCATGGCGCCCATCGCATTCACCCGCGACATGTGGATCAGCGAGGCCTGCAAGGCGGTGAAGCGCTGGCGTTCCTTGATCCGTTCGACGCCGTCGCGCAGCCGCTGTGCCGCGTCGATCTCCGGGCCGGTCCAGGGCGCCGCGCGTCCCTTGACGATCTCCCGCCAGGCCGAAAACGACGCACGCGGATTGAGCCGCCCGGTCTCCGGGTTACGATCAAGATCCTTGTGCGGGTGCCCGCCCCACTCGACCACTTCGCGATGCTCGCGCCGAAGCCAGACGATGTCGATCGGGTCCTCGCCGGTGACGCTGGCGGCAAGCGCGCCGCTGGTTTCCGCCTGGTAAGCGGACGCCGGCTCGAACACCGAGCTCAGCGAGGATGTGGCGAACGGAAGCGACGCGTCCTTCCGCCGAGACCAGGACGCGAGTTCGGCGGCGGCTTCGTGGTCCGGTGTCAGCCCGGCACGATGCACCCTGCCGTTGCAGCTCAGCAGAATCCCATCGGCGGGGATCAGCCGGAGGAGATCATCGATCCGCTTGACCAGTTCGATTTCGATCGCGTCCGATCCGGCAAGGTTGGCAAGCAGCACCTCGCGCGCGGTGGACAGCCGTTCGCCCTCCTCCTTGTCGAAGCGCGCCGTCAGGGTCTCGATCTGCTGGCCGAGCGCGGCGGCGACCTGCTTGCACACCTCCCGCACTTCATAAGGCACAAGCGTCGCCGAGATGCTGTGGCACGCGATCAGGCCCCAAAGCCGGCCATGCCCCATCACCGACGTCGACATGGACGAGCCGACACCCATGTTGCGCAGGTATTGGAGGTGCACCGGCGACACGCTGCGCAGCGCGCAATCGGACATGTCCAGTTCCGCACCCTCCCCGGCGGTGAGCAGCGGCGCCGGCACATAATGGACGTCCGGAATGACGCGGATCAGGTTGCGGGCGTAAAGCTCGCGCGCCTGCCGCGGGATGTCGCCTTCGGGGAAATGGTGATTGTGGAGGCTGGGCAGCGCGCCGTTGCTGCTTTCCGAAATCACGTTTCCGCTGTGATCTTCCAGGAAGCGGTACACCATCGCCCGGTCGTGGCCGGTGAAATCGCGGACCGCGCGCGCCGCCGCCGTG
>DASWMM010000010.1:0-4002 GCA_036399755.1 Allosphingosinicella sp. | reverse complement strand
TCTCGCTGGTCATGCCGGTGGACAGCGCGCGGAGGACATCGAAGGGCGACGGCGCGAGCAGCCGCGCTTCGGAATCGTCGCCGGTCGGCGGTGCGAAGCGGAGGACCAGGTGCGTGTCGTCGTGCGCGGCGATGCAGTCTCGGAAGCGTTCGGCGAGGAGCCGGAGCACCGCGCCGCCGCCGGAGCCGAGCGCATCGATCCGCACCTCGCGGCCGCGCCCTTCGACTCGCACCGCCGCCTGGTCCAGGATCAGGCTTGGCCCGGCGAGGGTTTCGAGCAGCATCGTGTCGGTGCGTGTCCCGCCCTCGGTGAGCGCCGCGTAGAGGGCGAGCGCGTCCGCCGAGCGGTACAGGCGCCGGGTCAGCGCCTTTGCGCTGCCCCCCCTCACCGAAGCTGCCTTCCGACGGCGCTGACGATCGGCTCGAGCTGGGCCATCAGCCGCTCGAACTGATCCGGGTAGAGCGACTGGGCGCCGTCGGACCAGGCTTCGGTGGGGTTCTCGTGGACCTCCACGAGAATGCCGTCCGCGCCGCACGCCGCCGCCGCGAGCGCCATCGGAATGACGAAATCGCGCACCCCGGTGCCGTGGCTGGGATCGACCAGCACCGGCAGGTGGGTGCGCTGCTTGATGTAGGGGATGGCGTTCAAGTCGAGCGTGTTGCGGGTCGCGGTTTCGAAGGTGCGGATGCCGCGTTCGCACAGGATCACCTGGTCGTTGCCCTCGGCGAGGAGATATTCGGCGGCCATCAGCAGGTCCTCGACCTTGGCCGCCATGCCGCGCTTCAGCACCACCGGCCGGCCGGAGCGGCCGACCGCCTTCAGCAGCGAGAAATTCTGCATGTTGCGGGCGCCGATCTGGAGGGCGTCGGCATATTGGGCGACGATCTCGACGTCGGCGGTTTCCATCACTTCGGTGACCACCGGAAGCTCGAACTCGTCGCCGGTGGCGCGAAGCAGCTTGAGGCCCTCCACGCCGTGGCCCTGAAAGGCATAGGGGCTGGTGCGCGGCTTGTAGGCGCCGGCCCGCAGGCCGTGCGCGCCAGCCGCCTTGGCAGCGCGGGCCGTGTTGCGCATCTGGCTTTCGGTTTCCACGGCGCACGGCCCGGCGATGACGGTGAAGCCGCGTCCGCCGACGGCGTGCTTGCCGAGCCGCACCACCGTATCGTGGGCGTGCATTTCGCGGCTGACGAGCTTGTAGGGGGCGAGGATCGGCTTCAGAGATTCCACCATCGGGTGGCTGTCCAGCGCCAGTTCGGCAAGCACCCGCTCGTCGCCCAGCGCGCCGAGCACGACCCGTTCGGTGCCCGGCATGTGGAGCGGCTTGAGCCCCTTGGCGGCGATCCGGTCGAGGATTTCCTGGGCGATTTCCGGCGTGGCTTCACGCTTGAGGACGATGATCATGTCGAGGGTTCCAATGTGAAAAGATCAAAAAAAAGCCCGCCTGTGGGGCGGGCCGTGTGTCGGTTCGAGAAGGGAGCTGTTCGCTCTTCGTCTTACCTGTTCGCCGGGCGCGCCGCATCGTGCTGGGAAGGCCAACGCCACCACAGACCAAGGCTCGCGCCGGACAGGGAAGAGGAAATTCCAGTCATTTCGCGGCGATAGCTACCGCCGCTCGCCGAGTGCGTCAATGGCGTTGGCGACATCCCGGGTTCAGGATGCCCGGCCTAGAACGGTGTTGACAGGCCGCCCAACCGGCCGCATTTTGGACGCGACATGACGAAGACGGCGAACATCTTTGGATCCTGCAAGCGGGCCCTCACCGGCTCCGCCGCCGCCGCCGCTTATTATTATCGGACCGGCAGGACGGGACCGATTTGACGCGCTGATTTCATCACACAGGCATCAAACCACCCCGTCCGGACCAACCGGGCGGGGTTTTTCATTTTTGGCGAAGGACCGACAGGATGTTCAAGGATTTCACCGACGAGAAAGAGGCCGCTCCGGCGCCCGTGCCCGCCCCGTCCGCGCCGCCTGCCGGTGCCGCCGCCGATTGGACGGTGCCGCAGAATTGGGCGCAGTTCACAGGCGAGGAGCATGACGTCTGGGACACTTTGTTCGCCCGCCAGCAGGAGATGCTGCACGGCCGCGCGGTGCGCGCCTTCGAAGAGTCGCTTGGCGTGCTCAAGCTTTCGCGGCCCGGCATTCCGGAGCTTGGCGAGCTCAACGAGCGTCTCGGCCGCCAAACCGGCTGGAGGGTCGTCTCGGTTCCCGGCCTGGTGCCCGACGACATCTTCTTCGAGCACCTCGCCGCCCGCCGCTTTCCCGCCGGCAACTTCATCCGCAAGCGGGCGCAGCTCGATTACCTTGAAGAGCCGGACGTGTTTCACGACGTGTTCGGGCACGTCCCGCTGCTCGCCCAGCCGGCGGTTGCGGACTTCATGCAGGCGCTGGGCGAGATGGGGCTGGAGGCGCTTCGCCTCGGGCATCTGGACCGGCTTGCGCGGCTGTACTGGTACACGGTGGAATTCGGGCTGGCGCGGCAGGACGGCGGCATGCGCATCTACGGGGCGGGCATTCTGTCGAGCTTCGGCGAATCGCGGTTCAGCCTGGAAAGCGCGGCACCGAAGCGGCGGGCGTTCGACCTGCTGGAGGTGCTGCGCACCAGCTATGTCTCGAGCGAATTCCAGAAGGCGTATTTCGTGATCGACAGCTTCGAGGGGCTGCTGGAGCAGGTGGCGAAAGCGGATTTGCCCGCGTTGTTCGAGGAAGCGGCGGCGCTGGACGATCTCGATCCGGGGCGGGCCCACGTATAATCCGCGCCGTCATGCCGGACTTGATCCGGCATCCACCTTCTTCTTGGTGCCTGTGGGAAAAGAAGGTGGACCCCGGATCAAGTCCGGGGTGACGTTCGGGGGTGACGGTTGAGCGCCCCCCTACCCGAAGCTTTGCTTCACCCGCAGCCAGGTTGTCAGGTGCTGGCTCCGCTCGCGGACCTCGAAGAGGTACGGCTGGGAGTTGCCGCGGTCGCCGGGGTAGAAGGTGCGGAAGCGCTTGCCCTTGGTTTCCAGCAGATTGTCGAGGCCAAAGGTGACGGTGGTGCGCGTGGTCGGGCGGTATTCGGCGAAGGCTGTGACGAACGGATCCTGGCCGTTGGGCGTATCCACCTCGTTGCGGCGGAAGTAGCTGGTGCCCGGGTTGGTGTAGACGTTGATGCCCCAGGCATATTTGCCCAAGTCCTGCCGGAAGGCGGCGTCGAAGCGGTAGGTGGAATAGCCCGAGAAGCGCCGCTGCTCGCCGGTATAAGGGTCCTCCACCGACGTGTCCTGAAGCGTGCCGTTGATCGTCAGGCGGCCGCCTTTGATGCCCCAGTTGGTGAGCGGCGCATCGAGCGTGGCGCGGACGAACTTCTGCGTTCCGGTGCCGATATTGCCGGGCGCGTCGAAGCCTTCGGGCGTCGGCACGCGGTCCTGGAGGAGGGAGATGCGGTTGTAGCCGAGTTCCACCTTGGCGAGCCCGTCGCCGAACACGGTGCGCTCGACGGTGAGCAGCCCTTCCCAGGCGCGCTGGGGCAGGAGGTCGGCATTGCCGGCGTCCACCCGGTCGTTGGCAAGTTCGGCGGAGCTGATGAAATCGTCGAAGTTGAGCTGCGCCACCGTCCGCGCCAGCGCGAGCTGGAGGTGCCACGGGCCCTTCGGTTTCCAGTCGAACACCGCCTTGGGCTTGAGGAATTTGAGCACCCGCTCCGCCTCCGTGTCGCCGCTCACCGTCAGCCGCGAAGCTTCGAAGGTGAGGCCGAGGTCCATGCGCAGGGTCGGCGACAAGGCGCGGCCGGCGTTGACGAAAGCCTCGCCGCGATATTCGGTGACGGTGGCCTGATCGACGGGCAGATCGATGCGGGTGCGGCCTTCGTTGCCGTCGACGGCGAACAGGTTGACGTCGCTGTCGAGGCTGTTGAGCACGCCTTCCGCGCCCGTCTCGACGCTCCAGCCGTGCCAGTTGGACCGCGACCAGACCAGGCGGGCCACCGTTTCGTCGCGCTGGTTCTCCGTGTTCTGGATGAAG
>DASWMM010000009.1:0-2721 GCA_036399755.1 Allosphingosinicella sp. | reverse complement strand
GGCCGCGCGCACCGCCGGCGCGGATTTCTCCGCCGCCGCAAGCGCTTCGCCGATCCCGGTCACCGGCGCGGGCGACAGCATCACCACCCGCGGCCCCGATCCCGTGAACAGCGCCTTCATCCGTTCTTCCACGAATGCGGGCGTCATCGCCGGCGCGAGTTCCTCGATCAGCGCCGCATTGGCGGCGGCCGTGGAAATTACGCTGTTGCCGTCGATCGCCGAGATCAGCCGCCCGGCGTGGCTCGGCGATTTGGCCGTCGCCTCGCCCTCCACCGCCGCGCGGGCGCCCGTCCGCAAATTCTGCATTTCGCGCGCAATCTCGGTGGCGCTCGGCGGGCTGTTCAGCGCGTCCGCCAAAATCCCGTAGGTCTCGGCCAGCGCTTCCTTCCAGCGCCCCTCCTTGGCCATCACCTGCACCTGCGTGTAATCGGCGATGTTGACGTTGTCGTCGCCGCCCACCTGCGCGCTAAGGAAGCTAGCCTCGCCGCGCGCCTTGGCTTCGAGGCGGCGGTTGAGGATTCGCTTGGCGATCGCCTCGGCAAGCTCCCCCTTCTCGCGCGCCTTTGTCGGCGGCAGTCCCTCATAGGGGCGCACCCAGCTCAAAGTCGCAAGGTGGGGCGAGCCCGGATAGGAAAGCGCCGCCGTCCGCTCCGCGACTTCCGCGGGCTTGCCGTACTCCGGCTCGGCCGGCACCGGGCCGCTGCCCGTCCAGCCGCCGAAATGCTTCGCCGCAAGCGCCTCCAGCAAGGCCGGATCGGCATCGCCGACCAGCACCAGGGTCGCCCGCTCAGGCCGGTACCAGCGCTCGTAAAAGGCTTGGAGCCCCGGTGCATTGGCCGCCTTGAGAGTTTCCTCGGTGCCGATCGTATCCCGGTCCGCATATTTCAGCCCGGCGAAGAACAGCGGCCGCATCAGATCGCCCAGTTTCGCCGAAATCTCGCTGCGCCGTCCCCGTTCGGAAAGCACGACGCCCTTCTCCACCTCGATCAGCTTGGGATCGAAATTCGCCTTGTCGGCCATCTCCGCGATCAGCCGCAGGCTGGTGTCGAGCGAGGCTTCGTCATTCTTGGGAAGGTCGAGCTGGTACACCGTCTGGGTCGGCTCGGTGGAGGCATTGGTATCGCTTCCAAAGCTCGCGCCAAGCCGCTGCCAGGTCTCCCGCGCTTCGCCGTCGCCGAAGCCGGCGGTGCCGCGAAACGCCATATGCTCGACGAAATGCGCCCACCCCCGCTCCCCGTCCGCCTCGTGCAGCGAGCCGACATCCATGCGCAGGCGAATGGAAACCTGCCCCGCCGGAAGCTTGTTCTGCCGCACCGCATAGCGAAGCCCATTGGGAAGCGTCCCAAACCGCCACGCCGGATCGCGGGCGATATCGGTGTTGCGGTAGAACCAGTTCGTGTCGCCCTGCGCAGCGACGGGCGCGGCGAGCAGGAGGGAGAGGGCAAAAAAGGCGGGGCGAGTGAAGTGCATGCGTGTCCTTAACTGATCCTCCCCGGGACGGGGAGGGGGACCAGCCGCAGGCTGGTGGAGGGGGCTCTGAGAAAGAGGATACAGCGTTCCCGCATACCCCCCTCCACCACGCTGCGCGTGGTCCCCCTCCCCGTACCGGGGAGGATTTCTACTCACCCCAACCGCCTTGACTCTCGCTGAACGGAGGCGGAACATAAGAGGAACAAGTCCGTTCCGAGTCGCCGCCATGAACCTGCCATCCACCCGTTCCGATCGCCTATCCGCTCTCCGGGAAGAAGTGCGCGCAATCGAATCAACCGGCGCTGCCGAGGCGCGGCCATGCCTGCCTTTCGGGGTGGAGGCAATCGACTCGCGCCTGGCCGGCGGCGGCCTGGCTGGCGGCGCCCTGCACGAAGCCGCGCCCGACCGTTCCGGCCTCCCCGACGACGCCGCCGCCACCCTGTTCCTCGCCTCGATCGCCGCCCGCACAGAGGGCCCCATCCTGTGGGCGCTCGGTCGCCGAGACCTTTTCGCCCCCGGCCTCGCCTTGGCCGGCCTCGACCCCAACCGCGTGCTCTACGCCGAATGCGGCCGCGACGAGGACGTGCTTGCCGTCATGGAGGAAGGCCTTCGCCACGGCGGTCTGGGCGCAGTCGTCGGCGAGGCATCGCGGGTGCCCATGGCCGCCACCCGCCGCCTCCAGCTCGCCGCGGAGGAAGGCGGCACCCTTGCCCTGATGCTGAAGCGCTGGCGCAAGACCGACACCGATCCGCTCGCCGAGCCCTCGGCCGCGGTGACCCGCTGGCGAGTCGCCTGCGCGCCGTCTTCGCCGCTCCCCGTGCCCGGCCTCGGCCGCGCCCGCTGGAGCCTCCAGCTCGCCCGCCAGCGCGGCGGCGAGCCCCACCACTGGACCCTGGAGTGCCCCGATGACACGGGTAGCCTCGCTGTACCTGCCGACGCTCAGCATCGACCGGCTCCAGCGCGCATCGCGGCGTAGCAACAGTTCCTCCCCATCGCGAGATGGGGAGGGGAACCACCCGAAGGGTGGTGGAGGGGTAAAAGCCGTAACCTCAGCAAATCCCGAGAGAACCACCAACCTCACGGCATCGACCCCTCCACCATGGTCAGGTGGACAGTGCCCCGCACTGTCCAGCCCTGTCCGGGGGACAGGGCGACCTGACCATTACGGACGGTTCCCCTCCCCAAGCCAGCTTGGGGAGGAACTTGGGCCTTTGGTCACTGCCACCCGCACCGGCAACCGAGTCCTCGTCG
>DASWMM010000008.1:0-17166 GCA_036399755.1 Allosphingosinicella sp. | reverse complement strand
GCTACGTTCTGCGGCAGGGCAAGTGGGGGGTCGCGGACGAGGAGGACTATAGCGACTCGCTACGGACGAAGCTCGGCAGCGGATATCGGGACGGGCGCATCGAAATTCGCACCGTTCCCGCGCGCCGTGTCTTTATCGACGGAGAGCCGGCCAGCGATCCCTTCAACTAGGGCGCGTCTTGATGCAGCGCAGCACGGATGCTAGCGCCGCTTCCCATGTCCGTAGACACCGCAACCGTTCGCAAGATCGCGAGTCTCGCGCGCATCGCCGTCAGCGATGCCGAGGCCGAGGCGCTCGCGCCCGAGCTCAACAACATCCTCGGCTGGGTCGAGCAACTGCAGGAGGTGGATGTGTCGGGAGTCGAGCCGATGACGGCGGTGATCCCCAACCACCTGCGGCTGCGGGAGGACGAGGTGACGGACGGCGGCATCCGGGAGGATGTGCTGGCCAATGCGCCTAATGCGGAACACGGGTTTTTTGCCGTCCCGAAGGTGATCGAATAATGAGCAATGTCACCGATCTCGGCATTGCCGCCATTCGCGACGGCGTCCGCGACGGCAGCTTTTCGGCGCGCGACGTGGCCGAGGGGTTCATCGGCGCGGTTGAGAAGGCGAAGGCGCTGAACGCCTTTACCGTCGAGACCCCGGAGCATGCGCTGGCGGCGGCCGATGCGGCCGATGCGGCGCGGGCGTCGGGCGAACTCAAGCCGCTGTCGGGCGTGCCGCTGGGCATCAAGGATCTGTTCGCAACCAAGGGTGTGCAGACCACCGCCGGCAGCCGCATGCTCGAGGGGTTCAAGTCGGTTTACGAATCCACCGTCTCGGGCAATCTCTTCGCCGCCGGCGCCGGGATGCTGGGCAAGCTCAACATGGACGAATTCGCCATGGGCTCGTCCAACGAGACCAGCGCCTGGGGGCCGGTGCTGTCGCCGTGGCGGCGCAACGACGGCGGCAATGCGGCGCTGACTCCCGGCGGGAGCTCGGGCGGCTCGGCGTCGGCGGTTGCGGCGCGGCTTGCGCCCGGCGTCACCGGGACGGACACCGGCGGCTCGATCCGCCAGCCTGCGGCCTTTGTCGGCATCACCGGCATCAAGCCGACTTACGGCCGCTGCTCGCGCTGGGGGATGGTAGCGTTCGCCTCCTCCCTCGACCAGGCCGGGCCGATGGCGCACGATGTTCGCGACTGCGCGATCTTGCTTGAGGCGATGGCGGGGTTCGATCCGAAGGATTCGACGTCGCTCGACCTCCCGGTGCCGAACTGGGAAGCGGCGCTGTCGGGCGACATTCGCGGCAAGCGGATCGGCATTCCCAAGGAATATCGCATCGACGGCGTCCCCGAGGAAATCGACCGCGTCTGGGAGCAGGGCATCGCCTGGATGCGCGATGCCGGCGCCGAGATCGTCGAAGTGTCGCTGCCGCATACCAAATACGCGCTGCCGACCTATTACATCATCGCGCCCGCCGAAGCCTCGTCCAACCTCGCCCGCTATGACGGCGTGCGTTATGGCCAGCGGGTAGCGCCCGAGGGCGGCAACCTCCAGGACATGTACGAAGCGACCCGCGCCGCCGGCTTCGGCAAGGAGGTCAAGCGGCGGATCATGATCGGCACCTATGTGCTGTCGGCGGGCTTCTACGACGCGTATTTCAACCAGGCGCAGAAGGTGCGGGCGCTGATCGCCCGCGACTTCGAGCGCGTGTTCGAAGAGGTGGACCTGCTGTTGACGCCGACCGCGCCCTCGGCGGCGTTCGGACTTGGCGAGAAGTCCAATGATCCGATCGCCATGTACCTGAACGACGTGTTCGCGGTGCCGGCGAGCCTGGCCGGACTCCCGGCGATCAGCGTGCCTGCCGGGCTCAACGCCCAGGGCCTGCCGCTCGGCCTGCAGCTCATCGGCCGCGCGCTTGACGAGCAGGGCGTGCTCAACGGGGCCCTGGCTTTCGAAGAGCGCGCCGGCTTCAAGGCGCGCCCGGAGGCCTGGTGGTGATCGTGCCAGCTCTAAACGTCCGTTCGTCCCGAGCGAAGTCGAGGGGCGCACATGAGGAGGCCGTGCCGCGCGCCTCGACTTCGCTCGGCACGAACGAGTTTTGATATGAGCCAAAGCACTTACCGCATCCACGGCGCCACCGGCGAATGGGAGGTCGTGATCGGCCTTGAGGTCCATGCCCAGGTCACCTCCGCCGCCAAGCTCTTCTCCGGCGCGTCCACCGAGTTCGGCGCGGAGCCCAACACGCAGGTGTCGCTGATCGATGCGGCGATGCCCGGCATGCTGCCGATCCCGAACGCGGAGTGCATCCGTCAGGCGGTGCGCACCGGCATGGCGCTTGAGGCGCAGATCAATTCCTGGTCGCGGTTCGACCGCAAGAATTATTTCTACGCCGATCTGCCGCAGGGCTATCAAATCAGCCAGCTTTACCACCCGATTGTCGGCGAGGGCGAGATCGAGATCCTGCTCGATCCAAAGGACGAAGCTTCGGCCAAGCGCATCGGCATCGAGCGAATCCACCTGGAGCAGGACGCCGGCAAGCTGATGCACGACCAGCATCCGAGCTACTCCTATGTCGACTTGAACCGCTGCGGCGTGGCGCTGATGGAGATCGTGTCCAAGCCCGACATGCGCTCGCCCGAGGAAGCCGGCGCCTATGTGCGCAAGCTGCGCGCCATCCTGCGCTATGTGGGCAGCTGCGACGGCAACATGGAGCAGGGCTCGATGCGCGCCGACGTCAACGTCTCGGTGCGCAAGCCGGGTGACGAGTTCGGCACGCGGACGGAGACCAAGAACGTCAATTCGGTGCGCTTCATCATGGCGGTGATCGAGCATGAGGCGAGCCGCCAGGTCGACGTGCTCGAAAGCGGCGGAACCATCGTCCAGGAAACGCGGCTCTGGGATCCGGACAAGAATGAGACTCGCTCGCTCCGGTCCAAGGAAGAAGCGCACGATTACCGCTATTTCCCCGATCCGGACCTGCTGCCGGTGGAGTTGGAAGACGCGTTCCTGGTCGAGTGCCGCGCCAGCCTGCCCGAGCTGCCGGACGCCAAGCGCCGCCGCTACGAGGGCGCATTGGGGCTGCCGGCGTACAATGCCGCGGTGCTGACCGCCGAGGTCGAGACGGCGCGGTGGTTCGAGGCTCTGCTGGCCGAGGTCGGCGATGCGCAGGCGTTGCGGGCTTCGAACTGGCTGATTTCCGACCTGTTCGGTGCGCTGAACCGGCTCGGCAAAACGCTGGAGACGAGCCCGGTCAGCCCTTCGCTGGCCGCCGAGCTGTTGAAGCTGGTCGCCGATGGCACGCTGTCCGGCACGCTGTCCAAGCAGGTGTTCGAGATCATGCTTGAAACCGGCCAGGACCCCGGCGCGATCGTCGAGGAGCGCGGCCTCAAGCAGACCAGCGACACCGGCGCGATCGAGAAGGTGATCGCCGACGTCATGGCCGCCAACGCCGACAAGGTCGCCGAATATCGCGGCGGCAAGGACAAGCTCTTCGGCTTCTTCGTCGGCCAGACGATGAAGGCTATGCAAGGCAAGGGCAATCCGGCGGTGATCAACGAACTGCTCAAGAAGGCGCTCGGCTGAGGCGCTTGCGCTGAGGATGTAACAGTGTATCATCACCGGCATGAACGGTGATGCTCTCTCCATAGGCACGAGCGGTTCGCTGATCGCGAACCTGCTGCTGTTTGCGGTAATGGAGAATGTCTCGGCGCCGCCTCCCTGGCCGATCTACGGCCTGGTGGCGGAGCGACCCGAGGCAACATACGACCTCACGCAGCTCGACAGCTGGCAGCCGTTCATCGACGATCCGGGATCGGCGGGAGCCAGTACGAGCTGCCCCGAGCCGCGGACCAACCAAGCGGGTGGGCCCCTTGCCGAAGCGCCACTGCCCCGGGGCTACGATCCTTACGCGCCGCTGGAGCAGCCCTTCCACGCCTGCCTGCTGGTGGACCGCAGCGGCAAGATCCTATCCGCGAAACTACTGGGCAGCAGCGGCAGCGCCCGCATCGACGGACGTATCCTGGCGCTGATCGCAACCCGCTGGCGGGTGGAAGCCCCTGCGGAGGCGAGCGCCCCCTCCTGGCACCGCGTGCGGCTCAACGCCGGCCCCGACGAAGGCGAGGTCTACGAGCCTCCCATCCTGGGGTGATCCTCCGCTTGCACTGCTCCCTTTTCCCATTGGGCGAGAGGGACTGCTGGCGGCCCCAATCTGACCCTCAACCCACGATCCGCGCCAGCCCCTTGGAAAGCTGAAGCGCGCCGTTGATCCGCGCCGCCGGGTCCGGCCAGTTCCTCGTGATGACGAGCTTGCTGTCCGGGCGCAGCTTGGCGGTGCCCTGGAGGCGCTGGACGTAGGCGATGAGGCCTTCGAGATCCGGAAACTGGTTGTTGTGGAAGTGGACGAGGGCGCCCTTGGGGCCGACGTCCAGTTTCACCACCTGCGCGCGGCGGCAGTTCAGCTTGATCTGGATGACCTTGAGGAGGTTGTCCGTTTCGCCCGGCAGCTTGCCGAAGCGGTCGATCAGCTCGGCGGCGAACGGCTCCAGCTCGGCGGCGCTGTCGAACTCGTTCATGCGGCGGTAGAGGCCCATGCGCAGGTCGAGATCGGGGACATATTCTTCTGGAATCATGATCGGCGCATCGACGGTGATCTGGGGCGAGAATTCGTCGCTGGCCTTCATCCGGCCGCCCGACTTGGCCTCCAGGATCGCCTCCTCCAGCATCGACTGGTAGAGTTCGAAGCCAACCTCCTTGATGTGGCCGGACTGCTCGTCGCCAAGCAGGTTGCCGGCGCCGCGAATGTCGAGATCGTGGCTGGCGAGCTGGAAGCCGGCGCCCAATGTGTCGAGATTGGCGAGCACCTGCAGGCGCTTGTCGGCGCTTTCGGTGACGGTGCGGGTCTCGGGCGTGGTCATGTAGGCGTAAGCGCGGGTCTTGGACCGCCCGACCCGGCCGCGCAGCTGGTAGAGCTGGGCAAGGCCGAAGCGGTCGGCGCGGTGGACGATCAGCGTGTTGGCCGATGGGATGTCGAGGCCGCTTTCGACGATGGTGGTGGACAGCAGCACGTCGTATTTGCGGTCGTAGAAAGCGGACATCCGCTCCTCGACCTCGGTCGGCGCCATCTGGCCGTGGGCGGCGATGAACTTCACCTCCGGCACTTCGTCGCGGAGGAACTGCTCGAGATCGGGGAGGTCGGCGACGCGCGGCGCGACGAAATAGGCCTGGCCGCCGCGATAATGTTCGCGCAGCAGCGCCTCGCGGATCACCACCGGGTCCCACGGCATGATGTAGGTGCGCACCGCCAGGCGATCGACCGGCGGAGTCTGGATCACGGAGAGCTCGCGGAGGCCTGACATCGCCATCTGGAGGGTGCGCGGGATCGGGGTCGCGGTGAGGGTGAGGACGTGGACGTCGGCCTTCATCGCCTTGAGGCGCTCCTTGTGTGTGACCCCGAAGCGTTGCTCCTCGTCGACGATGACAAGGCCCAAATTCTTGAACTCGACGCTCTTGGCAAGGAGGGCGTGGGTGCCGATGACGATGTCCATCTTGCCCGCGGCGGCGAGGTCGCGGGTTTCCTTGGCTTCCTTGGGCGTCACCAGGCGCGAAAGGCGGCCGATCTCGATCGGGAAGCCGTGGAAGCGCTCCTTGAAATTATTATAGTGCTGGCGGGCGAGGAGGGTGGTCGGGCAGACCACCGCCACCTGCATTCCGGCCATCGCCGCCACGAAGGCGGCGCGCAGCGCGACTTCGGTCTTGCCGAAGCCAACGTCGCCGCAGACCAGCCGGTCCATCGGCTTGCCGGCGCCGAGATCGTCGATAACCTCGGTGATGGCGCGCTCCTGATCCTCGGTTTCCTCGTAGGGGAAGCGGTCGACGAAGGCGGCGAAGCCGGTGTCGGGCTCGGCGAGCGGGGCGCCGCGGGTGGCGCGTTCGGCGGCCGTCTTGATGAGTTCGCCGGCGATTTCGCGGATCCGCTCCTTCATCCGCGACTTGCGGCGCTGCCACGCTTCGCCGCCGAGGCGGTCGAGCGTTACGCCTTCGTTTTCGCTGCCGTAGCGGGAGAGGATGTCGATATTCTCGACCGGAACGAACAATTTGTCGCCGCCGGCGTAGCTCAAGGCGACACAGTCGTGGGGCGAGGTGCCGACCGGAATACGGGTGAGGCCCTCATAGCGGCCGATGCCGTGATCGGCGTGCACGACGAGGTCGCCGGGGGACAGGGTGGCGAGTTCGCTCAGGAAGGCGTCGGTGGATTTCTTGCGCTTGCGGCGGCGGACCAGGCGATCGCCGAGCATGTCCTGCTCGGTCAGGAGGGCGATGTCGGGGGTGGTGAATCCGTGATCGAGGGGGAGCACCGCCAGGGACACCGCGCCAGCCCCCGCTGCCGCCCCCGAACCACCCTCGTTCGTACCGAGCGAAGTCGAGGTGCGCGGCTCGGACTCTGAGGGTGCGCCCCTCGACTTCGCTCGGGACGAACGAGTTTGTGGACTTGCAGAGGCACCAAGGGCCTCCTGCCAGGTGTCCACCTCCACTGTCTTCGTGAGCTTGTGCTCGGCCAGCAGGCCCTTCAGCCGCTCGCGGGCACCCACCGAGTAGCTGGCGAGGATGACCTTCTTGCCCGAGCGCCGGAGGGTGGCGATGTGCGCCACCACCGCTTCGTAGACGTTGGCATTCTGCGAGCGTTCGGGGGCAAAATCGCGGGCGTTGTCGACGCCGAGGTCGATCACCCGGGCGCTGTCCGGCTCGTGAAAGGGGGTGGCGAGATGGAGCGGGCGGGCGGCGATGATCCGGTCCCACTCGGCGCGCGAGAGGTAGAGCGTGTCCGGCTCGATCGGGCGGTAGCTGCCGGGCTCGTTGGACTGGGCGCGGACCCGATTCTGGTAATAATCGGCGATAGCTTCGAAGCGGGCATCGGCGGCGCCGGCGTCGTGGGCGTCGCGGACGATCACGTCTTCGGGCGCGAGGTGATCGAACAGGGTTTCGAGCCGTTCCTCGAACAGGGGCAGCCAATGGTCGAGGCCGGCCAAGCGGCGGCCTTCGGAGACGGCCTGATAGAGCGGGTCGCCGGTCGCGGTGGCGCCGAATCGCTCGCGGTAGCGCGAGCGGAAGCGCTTGATGCTGTCTTCCTCGAGCAGCGTCTCGGAGGCGGGGAGGAGGGTGAAGCCGCCTTCCACCCGCTCGGTTGTACGCTGGGTTGCAGGATCGAAGCGGCGCACGCTTTCGATTTCGTCGCCGAAGAAGTCGAGGCGCAGGCCCTGCTCCTCGCCGGCGGGGAAAAGATCGACGATGCCGCCGCGGATGGCGAATTCGCCGGCATCCTGGACGGTGTCGGTGCGGTGATAGCCGTTGGCGGAAAGCAGGTTGGTGAGCCGCTTCAAGTCGATCCGCTCGCCGGACGCGAGGCGGGCGACGAGCTGGCGAATCCGGAAGGGGGTGAGGGTGCGCTGGGTAGCGGCGTTGACGGTGGTGACGAGGAGCTGCGGCTTGGCGGCCGTGCGCTGGAGGGCGTGCAGGGTAGCGAGCCGCTCGGAGGAGGAGCGCAGCGACGGAGAGCTTCGGTCGTAGGGCAGGCAGTCCCAGGCGGGGAAGCTGAGCACTTCCAGCTCGGGCGCGAAATAGGCGCCAGCGTCGGCGATGTGGCGCATCGCCGCTTCGTCCGGCGCGATGAACACGGCGCGGCCCCCACCTGTTCTTCCGGCGCAGGCGCGGGCGAGATCGGCGGCGAGCCAGGGAAGGAAGCCCTGGGGGGCGCCGGCGAGGGTGATCGGCGTGTTCGCCGACAGGATGCGGTGGAGATCGGTCACGTTCACTCTGGGTGCTTGATGTAGTTCACATTGCACAGACGGTTCATCATCTCGCCTTGAAAGGCCGGGGGAGGGGCGGCGGCGCCGATCGCCCAGGCCATGATGTCGACATCCTGCTCTTCAAGCAGGGTTTCGAACCAGTCCATTTCCTCGGCGGTCCAGCCTGCGTGGTGAACGTCGAAATAGCCGCCGATCAGCAGGTCGGCTTCACGGGTGCCGCGGTGCCAGGCGCGGAAGCGCAGGCGTTTGAGGCGGAGGGCGGCGTCCATAAAGCTCCATGGCCGATTGGCCGGCGGCGAGGAGACGCGGCCGGCTGAGATGTGTGGAAGCCGTCCTGTAGGCGATTGCGGCGCGGGTTTGAACCCGGCCTTTGTTCTTAAATGGACGTTCAGAGCTTTACCCTAAGCGGAGAGGATGGGTTGGGGATCGGCAGGAGCGCGCGGACAAGCACAGGGCGGCGGCGGCTTGGCTGAACGCACCGAAAAGATTGTGTTTGCAGCGACTTGCGCGGCGATCCTGCTGTTCGTTTTCATCACGCCGCCGTTCCAGGCGCCCGACGAGGACCAGCATTGGTACAAAGCGGTGCTGCTGTCGCAAGGGCGCCTGCTGGCGGAGCGTCAGGGTGAACTCACCGGCGCCGTGCTTCCGCGCGATGCAATCGAGCTGCCGCGCAGTGATTTTCCGCGGGAGCGCCCAGGCGCGGCCTGGCGCGCTTCGCCGTCCGAAATCGCCCGGGCCTGGAGCGGGGATGCCGAGCGCTCCGGCACCGCATTCGTGCAGTTCCCGAACCTCGCCAATTATTCGCCGAGCCTCTACCTCCCGCAGGCCGCGGGGATCGTCACGGCTGACGCGATCGGCCTGCCGCGACTTGGCGGCTTCTACTTGGGACGGTTGTTCAACGCGTTTGCCGCGATCGCGCTGCTTGGCCTTGCGGTGGCGGCAATGCCGTGTGGGAGGCCTGCGCTGCTTGCGGCGGCGGCGCTGCCCACGTTCGCCTTTCAGGCCGGTTCGCTCTCCGCTGACGCGTCGATCAACGGCTTCGCCCTTCTTGCTCTCGCGCTTTCGCTGCGGCTGGGCGATGCCGCCCATCGCAAAGTGTGGCCGCTGCTCGCCGCCGCTCCCTTCCTCGGCCTTGCCAAGGGCGTGTACCTGCCGGTGCTGGTTTCGGGCCTGCGCTGGCCTACTAACGCAAGGGACCGACGCTTCTGGATGTTCGCCGCCGCCGCTGTAATCGCAGCCGCCGCCTTCCTGGCGTGGATGCTGTATTCGGGCGGCGAGCCCTCGCTCTACACCACGGTCTCGCGCAAGACCGGCCTTCAGGCGACCACCGCGCCGATGGCGGATCAGCTTGCCATCATCCTGGCCGACCCGCTGCAGTATGTCCGCATTCTCCTGGGCAGCTTCACCGAGCGGTTCCCCGTATACGTCCTGCAGATCGTCGGCCGGCCCGGCTGGAACGCTTTTCTGCTTCCGCTTCTCGCTTACCCGGTCGCCGGGCTGATGATCGCCGCCGCGCTCTGCTCCGGCGGCGGACCTCGCGCGACGTGGGGCCAAAGACTGTGGTGGCTGTTGCTCGCGGTCGGCGGCGCCATGCTGGTCGAGACCGCACTCTACCTCACCGGCACACCCTACGCCGCCGACTACGTCCAGGGCGTGCAGGGGCGCTATTTCCTGCCGCTGTTGCCCTTGCTCCTTCTGGCGGTGATGCCGCAGGATGTGCCGCAACCCTGGCAAGGCCGCGCCCGGCGGGTGTTCGCGGGTTCGGCTTCGCTCCTCCTCGCCGTCGGGCTGCTTTCCGCTCTGGACAGTTTCTGGCTGCACGGCTTTGCCACCGTCGAGGGCATGCCGCCGATCGGCAACGGAGCGGGCGGTGCCGCGCGCGGGCTCTTGCTTCCATCGCCGCGCTGGTGACACAAGGGCGCCGCCCGCTGGGGAGAGGCTTTTGCGTCCCGACATTCTCAATCCGCTCTTCGCCGAAGTGGAGGCCTTAAAAGGCGTCGGCCCCGGAGTCGCCAAGCCGTTGAAGCGCCTCGGGCTCGAGCGCGTGGTCGACCTGCTGTTTCACGTCCCGGTGTCGTGGGTCGACCGCAAGCGGGTGGAGGTGCTCGACATGGCCGACGCCGGCCAGGTGGTCACCGTGCTCGTCACGCCCGTCGATTACCGGCAGTCGGGCGGCCGCGGACCGTTCCGGGTCCACGCTACAGACAAAGCCGGAAATTACCTGACCCTGACCTTCTTCAACAATCCGGGCTGGGCCAAGAAGCAGCTTCCCATCGGCGAGCCGAAGATCGTCTCCGGGCGAATGGAGATGTACGGGCAGGAACTGCAGATGGTTCACCCGGACCATGTTCTCGACCCCGCCGAAGCCGCCGACTTGCCGGAGCGCGAGCCTGTCTACGCCTTGTCCGAAGGTATCACCTCCCGCCGCCTCGCCGATTTCGCGGCTCAGGGCATCGCCCGCACGCCGGAGCTCGGCGAATGGATCGAGCCGAGCCTGCTGGAGCGGCGCGGCTGGCCGGAGTGGCGCGAGGCGCTGGTCCGCGCGCACTCCAACCCCGCCGACGCCGTTGCCCGCGAGCGGCTGGCCTATGACGAGGTGTTCGCCAACCAGCTTGCCCTAATGCTGGTGCGCGCCTCCTCGCGCCGCCGCCGGGGCGTTCCGCTCAAAGGCGACGGCCGCCTCCGCAATGCGCTCAAGCTTCCATATGCCCCCACGGGTGCGCAGAGCCTCGCGATCGCAGAGATAGACGGCGACCTGCAGCAGGAGGTGCCGATGCTGCGCCTGCTCCAGGGCGATGTCGGCTCGGGCAAGACGCTGGTGGCGCTGATGGCAATGCTCAGCGCGGTGGAGGCCGGCGCTCAGGCGGCACTGCTCGCCCCGACCGAAATCCTCGCCCGCCAGCATTTCGAAACCCTCTCGCGACAGCTCGCCGGCGTGCCGGTCACGGTCGCCATCCTCACCGGCCGCGACAAGGGGCGGGTGCGCGAATCGACGCTGATGGGGTTGGCGGACGGCTCGATCGACATCCTGATCGGCACCCACGCGATCTTTCAGGAGAAGGTCGCCTACAAGCGCCTTGGACTGGCGGTGGTGGACGAGCAGCACCGCTTCGGCGTCGCCCAGCGCATGATGCTCGCCGCCAAGGCCGAAAAGCCGCCGCACCTCTTGGTTATGACCGCGACTCCGATCCCGCGCACCCTGACCCTTACCCAATATGGCGAGATGGACGTGTCGCGGCTCGACGAGATGCCGCCGGGCCGCCAGCCGATCGAAACTCGCGTGCTGTCTTCTGATCGGTTGCTCGAGGTGATCGACGGCCTTTCCCGCCACATTGCGCGCGGCGGCCAGGCCTATTGGGTCTGCCCCTTGGTCGAAGAAAGCGAAGCCTCCGACCAGGCCGCCGCCGAGGAGCGCGCCCAGGCACTGCGCCTCCGCTTCGGCGACAAGATCGGCCTCGTACATGGCCGAATGAAGGGTCCGGAGAAGGACACGGTGATGGCCGCCTTCCAGCGGGCGGAGATCGCGGTGCTGGTCGCTACCACCGTCATCGAGGTCGGCGTCGATGTGCCCAACAGCACCCTGATGATCGTCGAAGGCGCGGACCGCTTCGGCCTCGCCCAGCTCCACCAGCTTCGCGGCCGGGTGGGTCGAGGGGAGGGCAAGTCAGTCTGCCTGCTGTTACGCGGCACGGCACTTTCGGAAACATCGCGCGCCCGCCTCGCCCTGCTGCGCGAAAGCAATGACGGCTTCCGGATCGCCGAGGAGGATCTGCGCCTCCGCGGCGCCGGCGAAATTCTCGGCACCAGGCAGAGCGGCGAGGCCCAGTTCCGCCTCGCCGGGCCCGAGCAGATCCAGGCCCTCGCCCCGACCGCCACCGACGACGCCCGCCTCCTCGTCGATCGCGACGGCGGCCTGGAAGGGACACGCGGCAAAGCGGCGCGGGTGCTGCTTTACCTCATGGAACGCGACGCCGCCGTAGGGCTGCTCAGGAGCGGCTGACGGGCATTTTGCATCAACCTCCTCCGCCTGCTGCTCGGTTCTATCGGCCCCCCACGCTGGAAATCAACGACACGATCTGCGAAGCTGCCCCAGGAATGGGGAGTATTGGGACAAAATGCATGATCGTGAAGTGGCGGCCACTAAGTCGCACTGGATATTAAGGGGTTTCGGCTGGCTCTTCGGGGGGCTGAGCCTGATCAAGCTTATCGAGGATCTGGACCTAATTAAACTCTATGGCGCCTTGCAGGACTGGACCTCCGCTTATGGGATGTTCGTCGCGAAGGTGGGGGATTTCCTATTCGGCTGGATCGACTGGCGATGGCTGAAGATTGAGGACATCGAGTACCATGTCATTGTGCTGGCAACGCTACTAGGCGGCGCCGTGGGACGAGCCACTTATTCCACCTTGCTGCGCCGAAGCTCCTCAACCCCCGGGGCCGATGCATTTGGAATAGCAGTGGCCTTTGTGATCATCAGCATATTCATTGTAGTCGTTCTTCCGGCGACGTGGAGCTTGTGGTTGGGTATCGGTTTTTTGAGCCTGGGCTCCGGCGGAATGATCACCAAGGACAACAAAAACTCCCAGCCCGATGTCGATCCTCGCGATCTCGCCCGGGAGGTCGTTGTAGTCGCAGCCATATTCATAGCAGTTCTGCTGGTGAACTACCTTATCATGAAGCCCTGAAAAGTGCCCGACTGGTTGTAGGCTTATCGGGACGTAAAGTTGCGCCGGCTTCAGTAGAAGCGTCGTCAGCGGGTCAGAAGTCCGTGGCGCTTCTTGCCGAGGCTGAGCCTGAGCGGCGAGTCATCCTCCAGCACGATGGTGAAGGCCGGGTCGGAGATGACGACGTTGTTGAGCCGCACCGCGCCTTCCGCGATCTTGCGGCGCGCTTCGCCGTTGGACGCCGCGAAGCCCAGCACGGTCAGCGCCTGGACGATGCCGAGGCCGTCGCCCTGCACGCGCAGCGTCGGCAGGGATTCGCCGCCGGCGCCTTCTTCGAAGGTGCGGCGTGCGGTTTCGGCGGCCTCGACTGCCGCCTGCTCGCCATGCGCCATTGCAGTGGCGAGACCGGCGAGTATCTTCTTCGCTTCGTTGATCTCGGCGCCCTTAAGGTCCTCCAGACGGGCGATTTCGTCCAGCGGCAGATCGGTGAACAGGCGCAGGAAGCGACCGACGTCCGCGTCCTGGGCGTTCCGCCAGAACTGCCAATAATCGTAGGGGGCGAGCTGGTCGGCGTTGAGCCACACCGCGCCGCGCTCGGTTTTGCCCATTTTGCCGCCGTCGGCGGTGGTGAGCAGCGGCGTCGTGAGGCCGTAGACCTCAGCACCGTCCACACGCCGGGCAAGCTCGATGCCGTTGACGATATTGCCCCATTGGTCCGATCCGCCGAGCTGCAGCCGGCAGCCGGCGCGGCGCGACAGCTCCAGGAAGTCGTAGCCCTGAAGGATCATGTAGTTGAATTCCAGAAAACTCAGCGACTGCTCGCGGTCGAGGCGGAGGCGGACGCTGTCGAAGCTCAGCATCCGGTTGACCGAGAAATGCTGGCCGATCTCGCGCAGGAAGGGGATGTATTCCAACCTGTCGAGCCACTCGGCATTGTCGACCATCACCGCGTCCGTAGGGCCGTCGCCGAAGGTCAGGAAGCGTTCGAACACCCGCTTGATCGACGCGATGTTGGCCTTGATCTGGTCGTCGCTGAGGAGCTTGCGCGCTTCGTCCTTGAAGCTTGGGTCGCCGATCTTGGACGTGCCGCCGCCCATCAGGACGATCGGCTTGTGCCCGGCCTGCTGGAGCCGGCGCAGCATCATGATTTGGACGAGGCTGCCGACGTGGAGCGAGGGCGCGGTGGCGTCAAAGCCGATATAGCCGGGCACGATCGCCTTAGCCGCGAGCGCGTCGAGGCCCGCCGCGTCGGTGAGCTGGTGGATGTAGCCGCGCTCTTCGAGCAGGCTTAGGAGGGTGGAATTGTATTGGGTCATTGCGCCCTGCGCCTAACATGGAGGTTGCGTGTTTGAAACCTACCGGCTGATCCCGCATCCGGACTACTCACCCGACAAGCTAATTGGCCTGGAGGTGGATATTGACGTCGATGCAAATGAGATCACCGTGGATTTCCGCGCTGAGCCACGCGATACGGTGCTGATGCCTGCCTCACGCGGCGGAGGGCGCCAGGATGGGCTTTGGGAAACGACATGCTTCGAGCTGTTCATCCGGCCGAACAGCGGGGAGGCTTATTTCGAGTTCAACTTCGCGCCAACCGCCGAATGGGCAGCCTATCGTTTCAGCGGCTATCGACAGGGAATGGAGCCGCTGCCGACTCCCCTCGGCTTTTACATCGGCGCCTATCCGTGGGCAGAGGTCGATCTTGTCTCCGTGGACTTGGATTTCGGCTTTCTGCCCGACGGTGGGGCACGCCTTGGGGTCTGCGCGGTCATCGACGAGGTCTCAGGATGCCGATCCTATTGGGCGCTGGCGCACGGCCCGGGGGAGCCCGATTTCCACAACGAGGCTTGCTTCGCGTTGGAAGTCCCGGCAGCAAACGCGCCATGAAAACCGGCCTCGATCGCCTCCTCGAAGGCTCCGCCCTTCGCGCGCCGCTGCAAGGGCGCCGCGTCGCTCTCGTCGCGCATCCCGCCTCGGTCACTCGCGACCTGACCCACAGCCTCGATGCGCTGAAAGCCGTCGGCCTCAACGTCACCGCGGCCTTCGGCCCGCAGCACGGACTTCGCGGGGACAAGCAGGACAATATGGTGGAATCGGACGATTTCACCGATCCGCAGCACGGCATTCCGGTGTTCAGCCTGTACGGCGAAGTGCGGCGGCCGACCGGCCAGTCGATGGGCACGTTCGATGTGGTGCTGATCGACCTTCAGGACCTTGGCTGCCGGATCTACACCTTCATCACCACGCTGCTGTACGTGCTCGAAGCGGCGGCGCAGCACGGCAAGGAAGTCTGGGTGCTGGACCGGCCCAACCCGGCCGGGCGCCCGATCGAAGGCATGACGCTGCTGCCCGGCTGGGAGAGCTTCGTGGGCGCGGGGCCGATCCCGATGCGCCACGGCTTGACGCTTGGCGAGCTCGGCCGCTGGTTCGTGGATCACTTCAAGCTCGACGTCGATTACGGGGTGATCGAGATGGAAGGCTACCGGCCCGATGCCGCGCCCGGCTTCGGCTGGCCCGAGGAGCGGGTGTGGATCAACCCGAGCCCGAACGCCGCCAACCTCAACATGGCGCGCGCTTATGCCGGCACCGTGATGCTCGAGGGTACGACCTTGTCGGAGGGGAGGGGCACCACCCGTCCGCTTGAGCTGTTCGGAGCGCCAGACATCGACGCGGCCGCCGTGCTGGCCGAGATGCGCCGCTTCGCGCCGCAATGGCTGGAAGGCTGCGCGCTTCGTCCGTGCTGGTTCGAGCCGACCTTCCACAAGCACCAGGGCAAGCTCAACAGCGGGGTGCACATCCATGCCGAGGGCGGCTTCTACGATCATGCCGCCTTCAAGCCGTGGCGCCTGCAGGCGCTCGCCTTCAAGGCGATCCGCCGGCTCTACCCGGACTATCCGCTGTGGCGCGATTTTCCCTACGAATATGAATTCGGCAAGCTCGCCATTGACGTCATCAACGGGGGCCCGGGCCTGCGGGAATGGGTGGACGATCGCGCCGCGCAGGCGGGCGACCTCGACGCGCTGACGGTGCCGGACGAGATGGCCTGGGAGGAGGAGCGGCGGCCCTGCCTGCTTTACGGAGACCCGGCGCCCGCAGGCTGAAGCCGGCCAAACTGCCTCAGCTCGCGGCAGGTCCGGCGCGCAACGCGGCAAGACGCTCGGCCACGGCCGCTTCCCGGCGCAAGGCTTCGATCTCCGCGATCCGCGCCGCGTCGCCAGCCGGAGTGAGGCCAAGGTCGCCGCCGCCTGCCGCGGCCATGGCGCGCTCGAACAGTGTCTCGGCCCGAGAAACCTGGCGCGCGACCCGGTCGGGTGCCGGACGCGCATCGCCGCCGGTGCCTGTCGATCGGGCGGCTTCGAAGGCGGCCAGCTCCTTTTGCATGTCGGTCTTGCGCGCCCGAAGCGCGGTCAGGCCCTCTTCGAGCCGGGCCGCCTCGTTGATCGCTTCCTGCTCCGCGGCGGCGACCTGCTTCGCCTGGGCTTCGCAGTCGATCTGGCGGGCGATGGCCGCCTCGGCGAGGTCCGGCCGGTCCTTGCTGAGGGCGAAGCGCGCCTGCTCCCCAAGGGTTGCGACCTGGTCTGCCAGCGCCTGTTGCCGGCGCTGGGCGTGAAGGCGGCGCGCCCTGGCCGTTTCAAGGCACTCGCGGGCGTCATCCTCCGCCCGGGCAACCTGGCGAATCGCCTCACGCATCAGGCTGGTGCCGCTTGCCCGCTCCACCACCGAGACGGTGGAATCGGCACCGGCGGCAAGGACGTTCTGGATGCGCACGAAAATCGAATCGGCCATGTTTTTCCCTCATCCGGCGCGAACCCGAAGGCGGCGCTATCTTCCCAATATCGGCCACAGCTTAAAGCTCGGTGTAAAGCGCGCAAGCCGCCTCGCGTCAGCCCGAATCTGTTTACCGACGCTCGACCTCGTGTTGGCCGAAGCTGTCGCCCTGCGCGGGCGGTCGCGCCCGAATCCACCGGCTGGCGACAAGTTTGGAGCCGCGGAGCACCGGCAGCCCCGCATGGCGCATTCGCGGGTCCAGCCGTCCGTCGGGGAGGACGTTGCCGAACAGCAGCCCTGTGCCAAGCGCCCCGCGAAAGCGAAGCGGGAGTTCGGGAAAGTCCGTTTCCCCGCCCTCATAGTCATCGGACAGGTAGACGAGAAAGGTCAGCACCCGCTGATTGCCGAGCGCCGGGATCGCATCCAAATGCGGCCGGTATTCCTGGCCGGGCGTATAGCGCAGCACCTGCAGAGGCTCGCCCTGCCGCACATCGCTTTCGCTCGCCGCAGCAAGCCGCCGGTTGAGGGCATGCACCGCCGGCCACTCGCTGATGAAGGGGAAGCTTGCCGTCTGCGAAGTCCGCAGCGGATCGGCGACGAAGCACTGCCGGCCTTCGTGGAAGATCAAGGCGGGTGCGAAGCGGCGCTCGGCGATCTGCCGCAGATACAAGCATTCCGCCGGCGTGAAGAGGCCCGTGTGGCGAACCACCAGTGGGTCGCGGCTCAGGATTTCGGGCTCGGGCAGGTTCGTCGGATCGCCGGCTTCGTCAAGGCGCATGGCCGCGATGAGCTGCAATTGCCTGCCTGCTTCTTCGTCTTGGTCCGCATGGTGTTCGAGAAGGTGAAGCGCGGCCCTCCAATCCCGTTCCCCGCCGACCCCGGCGGCGAGCAGCGCCGCCAGAGCGCGCGCCGCCAGCGGCTCGCCGAGGGACACCGCCCGCGCGAG
>DASWMM010000007.1:0-1558 GCA_036399755.1 Allosphingosinicella sp. | reverse complement strand
AGGCGGAGGAGGAGCGGCAGCAGGCCAGGGCGCGCTATGCCGAATTGAAGCGCTTCAATCGCCGCGGCCTCAGCGAATCCGGGCAGCTCAATTACGACATCGCCGAATTCCGCGGTTCGGTGTCAGCGGCCGCCACAGCCTTCCCGTTCGGCGAGATCGGCGGCCGCCCGGCGCCTTATGCGGTGAGCCAGCTCGGCGGCGCCTACTACAACACGCCCGACTTCCTCGACAGCCAGCACCCGATCAACACCAAATCGGACGCGGACTTCTACCTGACGCGCCTCGAAGCTTTTGCCCGCAACATCGGCCAGGACACCGAGCGCCTTCGCCACGATGCCGCCGCCGGCGTCGTCCCGCCCGACTTCATCCTCGACAAGGCGATCGGCAATCTCGAGAAATTGCGCGGCACCCCGGCCGGCGAGACCACCCTGGTCCGTTCAGTCACCCAACGGGCATCCGAAAAGGGCCTCGGCGACTATCGCGGCGCTGCCACCCAGATCGTCACCGGCCCGATCCACGACGCGCTCGACCGGCAGATCGCCGCGCTCAAGGCGGTGCGCCCGACCGCAAGCCACGATGCCGGCGTGTGGCGGCTGCCGAACGGCGCGGCCTATTACGCCAATGCCCTGCGCTTCAACACGACCACCAGCTACACGCCCGACGAGGTCCACCAGATCGGGCTAGATCAGGTCCGCAACCTTCACGCCCAGCTCGACGTGCTGCTCCGCGGCCAAGGCTACACCAAGGGCACAGTCGGCGAACGGATCAACGCGCTCAACGCGGAACCCAAGCTGCTCTTCCCCAACACCGACGCGGGCCGGGCGGAACTGCTTCAATCGCTGAACGACCAGATTGCCGGAATCGCGCCGCTGCTGCCACGCATGTTCAACCGCATTCCCAAGGCGGCGCTCGACATTCGGCGGGTGCCGCCGACCATCGAAGCGGGCGCTCCGGGCGGTTACTACCAGGGCGCGTCGCTCGACGGGTCGCGGCCGGGGGCCTATTACATCAACCTCAAGGACACGCATGAGTGGCCCAAGAACGGCCTCAAGACGCTGACCTACCATGAGGGCATTCCCGGCCATCATTTCCAGATCAGCACCGCGCGCGAGGCGGGCGAGCTGCCCCTCTACCGCCGCACCCAGGGCTTCTCCGCCTACAACGAAGGCTGGGCGCTCTACGCCGAGCGCCTGGCCGACGAGCTCGGCGTCTATGCCGACGATCCGCTCGGCAAGATCGGCTACCTGCAATCCTATCTGTTCCGGGCCACGCGGCTTGTGGTCGACACTGGCATGCACGCCAAGCGCTGGAGCCGCGAACAGGCGATCGGGTGGATGGTCGACAACGCCGCCGAGCCGGTCGGCTCCGCCACCCGCGAGATCGAGCGCTACGTGGTGTGGCCGGGCCAGGCCTGTTCCTACAAGCTCGGCGAAACCGTGATCAGCCGCCTCCGCTCGGAGGTGGAATCCCGCGGCAATTTCAACATCAAGCGCTTCCACGACGCGGTGCTTCTCGGCGGCTCCATGCCGCTCACCGTTCTCGAACGCCGCGTAAAGAG
>DASWMM010000006.1:0-5133 GCA_036399755.1 Allosphingosinicella sp. | reverse complement strand
GAAGCCGCGGAGCTCGACGACGACGCCCGCACCGAGCTGCGGCGCGAGGCGCTCGGCTTCGTCTATCAGTTCCACCATCTGCTGCCCGATTTCGACGCGCGCGAAAATGTCATGCTGCCGCTGATGATCCGCGACGGGGATAGTGCCGCCGCCAGGGCCCGCGCCGACCAATTGCTAGGGGTCCTGGGCCTCGGCCAACGCCTCGAGCATCGCCCCGCCAAGCTGTCGGGCGGCGAGCAGCAGCGCGTTGCAGTCGCCCGAGCGCTCGCCAACCGCCCGCCATTGGTCCTCGCCGACGAGCCGACCGGCAATCTCGACGAAGCCACCGCCGATGTCGTGTTCGGCGAATTCCTTTCGCTGGTCCGGGGCGAAGGCAGCGCCGGCCTGGTCGCGACCCACAATGAGCGGATCGCGGCCAAGATGGACCGGGTGCTCCGCCTCCACGAGGGCGTGCTGCAATGAGCGGCGAGCGGCGGCCGGTTCCCGCGCGGGTCGGCATCGTCGCGCTTAACCTGATTGGACCGGGCCTTGGGCTGCTGCGCCTCGGTCGGCTGCGCGCCGGCGCCTTTTTCCTGGCGGCTGCTCTACTGCTGTTGCTGCTTGTTCCCGCCGGCTTGGCGGCGCTGCCGGAGCCTGGCTATGCCGGCTGGGTCGCCTGGGTGTTGGCCCTGCTTGTCACCGGCATATTGCTGTTCGGCTCGGTGTGGCTGAGCTGGCGCTTCAGCGGCGTGCGCGAGGCAGTGGGCGCCTGGTCAAAATGGTATGTGCTGGTGGGGGTCGGCATCTCGGTCGTCTTGGTGTTGCAAGCATCGACCCTGCTCCCCCAACGTGCCTACAAAAACTATTACCTGCCGGCGGATTCGATGGCGCCGACGTTGACGAAGGACGACCAGATCGTCGCGTCCCTCGGCTATTCCGGAAGTCCTCGGCGCGGGGAAGTGCTCCTCTTCAAGGTCGGCAAGGTCGCCTACGTGAAACGGGTCGCCGCTTTGCCGGGAGACCGCATCGCGATGGTGCAAGGGCAGGTTGTGCTGAACGGCCGGCCCGTGCCGCAGACGTTCCTCGGTACTCCAATGGTCGCACTGGGCGGGCAGCAGGTTCAGGCGCGGCGGCTTCGCGAGCGCTTTCCCGGCGAAGCGCACAGCCACGAGATCTACGATATCGGCTACACAGCGGTCGACGACATGGCCGAGCTTCGGGTGCCGCCGGGCCATCTCTTCGTGCTCGGCGACAACCGCGACCAATCGGCGGACAGTCGGGTGCCCCGCGCGCAAATGGGTGTGGATCTGCTTTCCGTTTCCGACATCCTCGGCGCGGCTTTGTTTCACCGGTGGGGGAGCAGCCGACCGATGGGAACGCCGATCGACGGGTGAGGCGATGCAAAGATCGCCCGCTTCGTGCGTTGGCAGGCGAAATGAACAGTCGGAGCGTTTGTTGATGAAGGTGCGCAAAGTTGAAGGGGTGGCCTTGGGCCTCCTCCTCCTCACCGGTCTCGCGGGCTGCGACTGGATGAAGAAGCCGCAGCCGGCGGCCGAGAAGACGGAAAAGGAACTCCTTGCCGAGCGCAACGAACGGATCCGCAAGGCTTGCGCGTCCGAGGGCACTTATGATCGCCTCAAGGAACTGGTGTTCGACGAGGCGGCACGCATCCGCAATTCCGATCCCCGCAACCTCGATCCGCTCGCAGCTTCGTCGGTGGTCCGAATGGAAAAGCCGCTGGTCAAGAGCCGCGACGAGGATTTGAACGTCACCGTTTGCACCGGTCGCTTCGTGCTCGAGCTTCCGCCGGGCGCGGAGAATGCGTTCGACGGCAAGCGCCGCCTCGACGCCGAGGTGGAATATGCCGCCCAGGCTGCGGCGGACGGCAGCGGCATGGTCTACCAGATGGATGGCGCGGAGCCGATCATCTACCGGCTTGCGACGTTCGGGCTCAGCGGCCAGGCGCTGGCGCGGGTGGTGGAAATCCCCCAGGCCAGCGCGCCGCCGTCGGCGCCCGCTGAAACGGTGCTGATGGAGCCTGTCGCAGAGGTGTCGCCGCCGCCCACCCAAACCGCGGCAGCCGAGCAGCCGAGAGCAGCGCCGCCACGCGCCCCAGCCAAGGCGCCGCCGCCGCCGGTTGTGGCTAAGCCGCGCGCGGCGGCTCCGGTGCAGAAAGCGGAGGCGCCGCCGCAGCCCAAGACGGGCGGTGCAGCCAAGCCGAGCTTCAACTGCCGCTACGGCCGCTCGAGCAGCGAGCGTATGGTCTGCGCCTCGCCCAGCCTTGCCGCCAAGGACCGGCAGATGTCGTCGATCTTCTACGCCGCCATGGCCAGCGCCGATCCGAGCACCCGAAGTCACCTGCGCCGGAGCCGCGACGCCTTTCTGACTAAGCGCGAGCGCTGCGGCAGCGAGGCCTGCGTGACCGCCGCCTACAATTCGCGCATCGCCGAGATCAGGAGCATCGCCGAAGGGCGTTAGGCGCGGGCGGAATCCTGTGGACAAAGGGCGCGCCGCCACTTCCCTTGGGCGGCGCGCCTGCCCATAACATGGGGCATGGCCGCCCCTTACGTCCCGCTGCGTATCTTCTCTTGCTACACCATGCTGGAAGGCGCGATCGAGCCCAAGGCGATCGCCAAGCACGCCAAGAAGCTCGACTTCCCCGCCGCGGCGCTGACCGACAAGAACGGGCTCTACGCCGCAATGGCGTTCACCGAGGCGGCCAAAGGCGAGGGCGTTCAGCCGATCATCGGCACCATGCTCGCAATCGCTCGGCCAGGCTGCGCCGGCGGCGTGCCCGCGCTCGATTGGCTGGCCCTCTATGCGCAAAACAAAGCCGGATACGAGAATCTGTGTGCGCTCGTCTCCGCCGCACATCTTGACCGGCCGGTAGAAGAATTTGCCCACGTCACCTTGGATAAGCTTGCCCACCATTCAGAGGGGCTCATCGCTCTGACTGCTGGTGCCGAAGGGGCGCTAACAAGCCTGTTGGCAGAGGAGCAGGACACAACTGCTTTCGCCATTCTGGATCGGCTAGAGCAGATATTCCCCGGTCGGTTGTATATCGAACTCAGCCGCCGCGGTGATGAAGCTGAGCAGAAGGCCGAGGCGCAGCTTATCGAACTCGCTTACGAGCGAAACCTGCCTTTGGTTGCGACCAATCCCGCCCGCTACGCCGACGCCCAATTCCACCCAGCGCATGACGCAATGCTGTGCATCGCCCAGTCCAGCCAGATCGACCGCGACGATCGCCAGAAGTCATCACCCGAGGCCTGGATCAAGCCTGCCGAAGAGATGCGGCGCCTGTTCAGCGATCTTCCGGAGGCGATCGAAAATACCGCTGTAATTGCCCGCCGCTGCGCATACGGGGCGCCCAAACGGAATCCCATCCTGCCCAGCGTGGCCGGCGATCTGGAAGGCGAAGCGGCCCAGCTTCGTGCCGACGCCCGGGCGGGGCTCATCCAGCGCCTCCTGCGATACGAAAAATCGTTCGTCCCGAGCGAAGTCGAGGGGCGCGCCTCCGACTCTGTGCAACGCCCCTCGACTTCGCTCGGGACGAACGGAGTTCTTGAGGACAAATACAAAACGTATTTCGACCGGCTCGAGTTCGAAGTCGATGTCATCGTCAACATGGGCTTCCCGGGCTACTTCCTGATCGTCGCCGATTTCATCAAATGGGCCAAGGACAACGACATCCCCGTCGGCCCGGGCCGCGGTTCGGGCGCGGGGTCGGTGGTCGCCTGGTCGCTGACCATCACCGATCTCGATCCGATCAAGCTGGGTTTGCTGTTCGAGCGCTTCCTCAACCCGGAACGCGTGTCGATGCCCGATTTCGACATTGACTTCTGCGAAACCCGGCGCGGCGAAGTGATCCGCTACGTCCAGCAGCGTTACGGCGCCGACAAGGTCGCGCAGATCATCACCTTCGGAAAACTGAAGGCGCGCGCCGTGCTCAAGGACACCGGCCGCGTGCTGCAGATGTCCTACGGGCAGGTCGATCGCCTCGCCAAGCTGATCCCCAATCTTCCCGCCGACCCGTGGACGCTGGAGCGGGCGCTTGGACGTGGCAAAGACGAGAAAACGGGCGTTTCCCAGGACGGCGTCCGCGATCTCATGGAGGAGTATAAGAACGACTCCCAGGTGCGGCGCCTGTTCGACCTTGCGATGAAGCTCGAAGGCCTGCCGCGGCACAGCTCCACCCACGCGGCGGGCGTGGTGATTGGAGACCGCCGGCTCGACGCCCTTGTGCCGCTTTACCGAGACCCCCGCTCCGACATGCCGGTGACTCAGTTCGACATGAAATATGTCGAAGCGGCCGGCCTGGTGAAGTTCGACTTTCTCGGCCTCAAGACCCTGTCGGTGCTGCAGAAGGCGGTGCAGATGCTCGCCAAGCGCGGCGTCGTGGCTGAGCTCGACCGGCTCTCCTGGGACGATGAGGAGGTCTACAAGCTCCTCCAGCGCGGCGACACTGTGGGCGTGTTCCAGCTCGAATCGGAAGGCATGCGGCGCACCCTCGCCGCGGTGAAGCCGACCAGCTTCGAAGACATCATCGCCCTCGTTTCGCTCTACCGGCCCGGCCCGATGGACAATATTCCAATGTTCGGCGCGCGCAAGAACGGGCGCGAGCCGATCGAATACCCGCATCCCCTGCTCGAAAAGGTGCTGAAGGAAACCTACGGCATCTTCGTCTACCAGGAGCAGGTCATGGAAGCGGCCCGGGTGCTCGCCGGCTACAGCCTCGGCGAGGCCGATCTGCTCCGCCGCGCCATGGGCAAGAAGATCAAGGCGGAGATGGACGCGCAGCGCGAGCGCTTCGTCACCGGCTGCGCCGCCAACGACATCGGCCGGCCCAAGGCCAACGAATTGTTCGACTTGATCGACAAGTTCGCCGGCTACGGCTTCAACAAAAGCCACGCCGCCGCCTACGCGCTGGTCGCCTATCAGACCGCTTGGCTGAAGGCGCATTATCCCGTGGAATTCTACGCTGCCTCGATGTGCTTCGACATGGCTCAGACGGACAAGCTCGCCTGGGACGACCGCGAAGTGTTCGAGCTCCTGAAGCGCGGCGAAACGGTCGGCGTCTTCCAGCTCGAATCGGAGGGCATGCGCCGCACGCTGTCCGCGGTGAAGCCGACCAGCTTCGAGGACATCATCGCG
>DASWMM010000005.1:0-4202 GCA_036399755.1 Allosphingosinicella sp. | reverse complement strand
GATCGCGGCGGCGGCCGGCTTCGCGCTGCGCGGCGCGGCCGTCGCGCGCGGGTGGTCGCTTCCCGGCTACAAGGACGATTAGGCCTGCAGGCCGGCGGGGGGCCGAGGCTCGGCCGGCGGGCTTCGCTCGGCGGCAAGCGGCCTTTGCCACAGGCCGACGTCCCGCCACGCGCCGAGCTTCCAGCCGACGCGGCGGTAGGTGCCGGCCTGTTCGAAGCCCATCTTCTCGTGCAGCCGGGCGCTTGCGTCGTTGGGCAGGGTGATCGCGGCGATCGCCTGGGTGAAGCCCTGTGCCTCGAGGCTGGCGAGCAGCGGCCGGTACAGCGCGCTGCCGAGCCCGCGCCGTTCGTACCCCTCGCGGATATAAACGGTGGTCTCGACGGTGAAGCGATAGGCGAAGCGGCTCCGGAAGGCGCCGGCATAGGCGAAGCCGGCGAGGGCGCCATCCTCTTCCGCAACCAGCCACGGGTAAAGCCCGGCGCCTTCGCTCATTCGGCCGAGCATTGCGGCCTCGCTCGGCGGCTCCGTTTCGAAGCTCACCGCGGTGTCGAGCACATAGCGCGCGTAGAGGGAGGCGATGGCGGCGGCGTCGTCGGCGCGCGCGGCCCTTAACCTCACGCGCCGAGCAGCCTGAGCAGCACTCCCGCGAACTTTCCGCTCGGCCCGCGCGACGGCGTCGCGGCGGCGCCGGGGCACTCCACGCAGCGCGCCTGCACCGATCCGGTGGACAGCAGCCGCTCGGCATCGGCGGCGGCGCGGAGCATGAGCTGGCGCTGCTGCATGGCGATGCGTCCGAAGGCATCGAGGGAAGCCTGCTCCTCCTCTTCAGAGGAGGCCATCGACGTGAGCAATTCTTCGAAGAAATCGGGCTCGCGCTCAAGCCACACCGGCTTGGCCGCGTCGCCGTCCAGCTTGGCGAGCCGCGCTGCTTCGGCGATTGCTTCGTCGAGGCCGCCGAACGCGTCGATCAGCTTCAATTGCCGGGCGGTGCCGCCAGCCCAGATGCGGCCCTGCGCGATCTGATCGACCTGCGCCACCGGCATCTTGCGCTGCTCCGACACGAGGGTGAGGAAGCGGCGGTAGGTCGATTCGACGCCGGCCTGAAGCAGGCGGCCGGCCTCCGGCGATGGGCCGCGCAGCACGTCCGGCTCGCCGGACAGCGGGGTCGTCTTGACGCCGTCGACGCCGACGCCGAGCTTGGCAAGGCTGCCCTGGAAGCTCGGGATGATCCCGAACACGCCGATCGAGCCGGTGATGGTGGAGGGTTCGGCGTAGATCTTGTCGCTGGCCATCGCGACCCAATAGCCGCCCGACGCGGCGAGATTGCCCATCGAGACCACCACCGGCAGCCCCTTTTGCTTGGCGGCGAGCACCGCCTGGCGGATTCGCTCGGACGCGAGGGCGGAGCCGCCCGGCGAGTCGATGCGCAGCACCAGCGCCTTGAGGTTGCGCTCGCGAAGGCCCTTTTCGAGCGCATGCACGATGGTCTCGGCGCCCGCCGAGCCCGGCCCGGCCTCGCCGTCGACGATATCGCCGGCGACGGTGAGGATGCCGATCGATCCCGGCTCCTCGGTTGCGGGGTAGGCGTCGATCCATTTGTTGTAATCGATGGCGCGGAAGCTGCCCGGCACTTCGGCGTAGCGCGCGCCGCTGATCTCGGCGAGGCGGCGGCCGAAGGCTTCGCGGTCGCCGACCTTGTCGACGAGGCCGAGGGCGAGCGCCGCCTTCGCCATGTCGCCGCCCGCCGCCGCGATCCGACCGGCCGAGTCGGCGACATAGGCCTGGACCTGCGCCTTCGGGCGGGCCTTGCGCACTTCGTCCTGCCACGACGCCCACACCGTGCCGTAGACCGACTGGAGGTTTTCGCGCGCTTCGGGCGACATGTCGGTGCGGATAAAGGGCTCGACCGCGGCCTTGTGGGTGCCGACCCGGTAGACGTTGGCGGTGACGCCGAGCTTGTCCATCAGCCCCTTGAAGTAGAGGTTGGCGCCGCCGGGACCGGTGACCAGCACCCCGCCCATCGGGTTGAGCCAGATTTCGTTGGCTTGGCTCGCGAGCAGATAGGCGTCGTCGTCATACGCGGTGGCGTAGGCGAGGACCGGCTTGCCGGCGCGCTTGACGTCGCCGAGCGCGTCGCTGGCCGCGGTGATCGAGGCCTGGCCGCCGCCCGCGAAAATATCGAGATCGAGCGCAACCGCCTTCACCCGCTCGTCGGTGGCGGCGAGGCGGAGGGCGTGGACGACGTCGCGGAGGCGGTATTCGCGGGGCCCGCCCGAGCCCGACAGCAATTGGCTGGCGCTCGCCTGGGCAGGCTGCTCGACGATTGGGCCGCTGAGCTTGAGGTGAAGCACGCCCGTATCGGCCGAGCCGATCGTCGGCCGCGACGTCATCGCGCTGTAAAGGAGGCCGAAGAAGAGCAGCATGAGCAGCAGGACGAGACCGTCCTTGACCCCGACCAGAAGCTTCCAAACCTTGCGCGCGAACCTCATGGCCGTTCCCTGCCCAACTACGAATGTGGCGAAACCGCTAGCCGCTCGCCGCGCGGCGGGCAATGCGGCGCGAAAATTCCGGCGCGCAAGCCTTGACCGCAGGTGAACCGATCCTAAATCAGAAGCCGTTGGCACTCGCTGTGGCTGAGTGCTAACAACCGATTCACAACAGCGGGCTGCCGCACCTCGCACAAGGGGGGTTTTGGGCAGCCGCATACCAAAGAGGTGACGTGCATGACTTTCCGTCCGCTCCATGACCGGGTGCTGGTTCGCCGCGTCGAAGCCGAAGAAAAAACGGCCGGCGGCATCATCATCCCCGACACCGCCAAGGAAAAGCCGCAGGAAGGCGAAGTGATCTCCGTCGGCTCCGGCACCAAGGCCGAAGACGGCACGGTGACCCCGCTCGACGTCAAGGCCGGCGACAAGATCCTGTTCGGCAAATGGTCGGGCACCGAGGTCCGCCTCAACGGCGAAGACCTGCTGATCATGAAGGAAAGCGACATCCTCGGGATCGTCGGCTGAAGCATCAGACCGTGCTTCGAGACGGGCCTTCGCTTCGCTCAGTCCCTCCTCAGCATGAGCGGGACAGGGTCAGGAAGTCAGGTCCGCTCATCCTGAGGAGCCGCTGAGCGAAGCCGAAGCGGCGTCTCGAAGGACGCACAGCCTGAGTACCCTGCTTTTTATTGCACTTAGATAAGGAACACGAAACATGGCAGCGAAAGACGTACGCTTTTCGCGTGACGCCCGTGAGCGGATTCTCCGCGGCGTCGACATCCTCGCCGATGCGGTGAAGGTCACCTTGGGGCCCAAGGGCCGCAACGTCGTCATCGACAAGAGCTTCGGCGCTCCGCGCATCACCAAGGACGGCGTCACCGTCGCCAAGGAAATCGAGCTCAAGGACAAGTTCGAGAACATGGGCGCGCAGATGCTGCGCGAAGTGGCGTCCAAGACCAACGACATGGCCGGCGACGGCACCACCACCGCCACGGTGCTGGCCCAGTCGATCGTTCGCGAAGGCATGAAGTCGGTCGCGGCCGGCATGAACCCGATGGACCTGAAGCGCGGCATCGACATCGCCGTCACGGCGGTGGTCGCTGACCTCAAGGCGCGCTCAAAGCCCGTCTCCGGCTCCAACGAAATCGCCCAGGTCGGCATCATCTCGGCCAACGGCGACACCGTCGTCGGCGAGAAGATCGCCGAAGCGATGGACAAGGTCGGCAAGGAAGGCGTGATCACCGTCGAGGAAGCCAAGGGCCTCGAGTTCGAACTCGACGTCGTCGAAGGCATGCAGTTCGACCGCGGCTACTTGAGCCCCTACTTCATCACCAACCCGGAGAAGATGTCGGTCGAACTCACCGATCCGTACATCCTGATCCACGAAAAGAAGCTGTCGAACCTGCAGGCGATGCTGCCGATCCTGGAAGCGGTGGTGCAGTCGGGCCGTCCGCTGCTGATCATCGCCGAGGACATCGAGGGCGAGGCGCTTGCCACGCTGGTCGTCAACAAGCTGCGCGGCGGCCTCAAGGTCGCGGCCGTCAAGGCGCCTGGCTTCGGCGATCGCCGCAAGGCAATGCTGGAAGACATCGCCATCCTGACCGGCGGCACCGTCATCAGCGAAGACCTGGGCATCAAGCTTGAGAACGTCACCCTGGCGGACCTGGGCAAGGCCAAGAAGGTCACCATCACCAAGGACGACACCACCATCGTCAACGG
>DASWMM010000004.1:0-2690 GCA_036399755.1 Allosphingosinicella sp. | reverse complement strand
CGGCAACATCGACGTATCGGACGAGCGCGAGGTCGGCGGCGAGCCGGTGGCCGACCTCCGCGTCCGCCACTCGAGCCTCCGCGGCATCGACATGGCGCCCGCGGCGGCGCCTTCGATGATCGACGAATTCCCGATCTTCTTCATCGCCGCCGCCTTTGCGCAGGGCACCAGCCGCACCGCCGGGCTCGAGGAACTGCGGGTCAAGGAATCGGATCGGCTCGCCGCCATGGCGGCCGGGCTCGCGGCGATCGGCGTGCCGGCGCAGGAGACGCCCGATGGCCTCCACGTCACCGGCAGCGGCGGCGATCCCCTGCCCGGCGGCGGTCTTGTGGACCCGCGGCTCGACCACCGGATCGCGATGAGCTTCGCCGTCGCTGGCCTCCACGCCCGGGCCGCGATAGAGGTGGCCGACATGGCCCCCGTCGACACCAGCTTCCCCGGCTTCGCCGACACCCTGGAGCGGTTAAGCACATGATCATAGCCGTCGACGGTCCCGCGGCCAGCGGCAAGGGCACGATCGCCAAGGCGCTGGCCCGCCACTACGCCCTCCCCCACCTCGACACCGGGCTTCTGTATCGCGCGGTGGGGCTCAACCTGCTGCGCTGGGGCGGCGATCCCGACAGCGAATTCGCCGCCGCCCGCGCCTGCGAGTTCGAGCAGACCGACTTCGACGATCCCGAGCTCAAGAGCGAAACGGTGGGCGGCATCGCCTCGCGCATCTCGGCCTACCCCCTGGTCCGCGCCGCCCTGGTGGAGCGCCAGCGCGATTTCGCCCTCCAGCCCGGCGGGGCGGTGCTCGACGGCCGCGACATCGGCACGGTGATTGCGCCCGACGCCACCGCCAAGCTGTTCGTCACGGCAAGCCCGGAAGTGCGCGCCCGCCGCCGCTTCGACGAGCTCACCCGAATGAACCTCCACGTCCACCTCGAAGACGTGCTGCTCGACATCCAGGCCCGCGACGCCCGCGACAGCGGCCGAGCCGCCGCGCCTCTGGTGATGGCGGAGGACGCCCACCTGCTCGACACCAGCGTTGTGGGTATCGACGAAGCCGTCGCCCAGGCGATCGCCGCCGTGGAAGGCCGCCGGGCCGACGTTTCGCCCTGAACCGTCATTCCCGCGAACGCGGGAATCCCGCTGCTTTCCTTCTTGAGCTCTGCCAAAGCGGGACCCCCGCTTTCGCGGGGGTGACGGAGATGGCACGTATCCAGCGCTGGCCTTTGGACCGCACCCCTGCGGGACGCGCAAGCACCGCGAAACGCCCGCGTTTGTCCCGCGCTACTGGACCTTGCCGCACCGTGAACATATATCGAACGCATGGCCCGCCTCGACACCCGCGAAAAGCTCGCAATCCTTGCCGATGCGGCGAAATACGACGCCTCCTGCGCGTCTTCGGGGACCGCCAAGCGCGACAGCAAGGACGGCTTGGGGCTGGGCTCCACCGAAGGCATGGGCATCTGCCACGCTTATGCGCCGGACGGACGGTGCATCTCCTTGCTCAAGATCCTGCTGACCAACTCCTGCATTTTTGACTGCCATTATTGCATCAACCGCAAGAGCTCGAACGTCCGCCGGGCGCGCTTCACGCCGGAGGAGGTGGTTGAGCTCACCCTCTCCTTCTACCGGCGCAATTATATTGAGGGGCTGTTCCTCTCCTCCGGCATCATCTCGTCTTCCAACTACACGATGGAGCAGCTCGTCCAGGTGGCGCGCAGCCTGCGCGAGGACCATGATTTTCGCGGCTATATCCACCTCAAGACCATCCCCGATGCCGACCCGGAACTCGTCCGTCAGGCGGGGCTTTATGCCGACCGCATTTCAATCAACGTCGAGCTGCCCACCGCCGGCGGCCTGAAGCGGCTTGCGCCGGAGAAGGACGGCGCCCGCATTGAGAGCGCGATGGGCGACATGAAGGGCGCGATCGAGGAAGGCGCCGACGCAAGGAAGCGCTTCAAGTCGGCGCCCACCTTCGCGCCCGCCGGGCAGTCCACGCAGATGATCGTCGGCGCGGACGCCGCCACCGACCGCGACATCGTGGTTCGGGCGAGCACCCTCTACGACCGCTTCCGCCTGCGCCGGGTTTATTATTCGGCCTTTTCGCCGATCCCCGATGCAAGCGCGGTTCTGCCGCTCAACCGCCCGCCGTTAATGCGCGAGCACCGGCTGTATCAGTCGGATTGGCTGATGCGCTTTTACGGCTTCACGCCGGCGGATGTGGTCGATGCGGCCGAGCCTTCGGGCATGCTGCCGCTCGACATCGATCCCAAGCTCGCCTGGGCGCTGAAGCACCGCGGCAACTTCCCGGTCGATGTGAACCGGGCGCCGCGGGAAGCGCTGCTGCGTGTGCCGGGCCTTGGGGTGAAGGCGGTGGACAAGGTTATCGCGTCGCGCCGGTGGCGGCGGCTTACGCTTGCCGATGTGGGGCGGCTGACCGTGTCTGTGGCGAAGGTGCGGCCGTTCCTGATCGCAGAGGATTGGCGGCCTACCCTTCTTACGGACAAGGCGGATCTGAAGCAGTGGGTGAAGCCCAAGACCGAGCAGCTCGAGCTGTTCGCGGCGTGAGTTTCTTTACCTCTGCCCCTCTCCCCTTTGCGGGAGAGGGAGGGGCCCATTGCGTCAGCAATGGGAGGGTGAGCGCCTCGTTCCACTCTTCATTCCCTCACCCTCCCACCCGCTGCGCGGGCGGGCCCCTC
>DASWMM010000003.1:0-5289 GCA_036399755.1 Allosphingosinicella sp. | reverse complement strand
TTCACCGACTGGATCCTGCCGCAGCTCGACACCCTGATCGACGAGAATGTCGAGCCGATCGACGTCTGGACCACGCTCGACCCCAACATGCAGCGGCTGGCCGACCAGGTGATCAACGCGAATACTCCCAAAGGTGTGCAGGGGGCCCTGGTGGCGCTCGACCGGGACGGATCGGTGCGCGCCATGGTCGGCGGGCGCAGCTACGTCGATTCGATCTACAACCGGGCGACCCAGGCCACCCGCCAGCCGGGCTCCGCCTTCAAGCTGTTCGTCTACCTCGCCGCGATCGAGTTCGGCTACACGCCCGAGACCACCGTCGAGGACAAGCCGGTCACCATCAATGGCTGGAGCCCACGCAACAACAGCCGCAACTTCGTCGGTGCGATCACCCTTCGTCAGGCCTTTGCCCAGTCCATCAACACCGTCTCCGCCCAGCTCGGCCAGGAAGTGGGCTTCCGCACCGTGGCCGACATCGCCCAGCGTTTCGGAATCACCTCCAAGCTCCCGACCCACCCGTCCATCACCCTGGGCAGCGCCGAGGTGCGGCTGATCGACATGACCCGGGCTTATGCCTCGGTCGGGAATGGCGGCAAGGCGGTGATGCCCTACGGCATCCGCCGCGTCACCACCGGCGAGGGCGAGCTCCTCTACCAGCACGAAGCCGACGAGCAGCGAACCTTGGTGGCGCCGCACGTCGCCGCGCAGATGACCGACCTGATGCAGGCCTCGGTGATGACCGGCACCGGCCGCGCCGCCCAGATCGGCCGCCCGGTGGCGGGCAAGACCGGCACGACCAGCTCGAATAAGGACGGCTGGTTCCTGGGCTTTTCGAGCGGGCTGACCACCGGCATCTGGATGGGCCGCGACGACAATCGCGCGATCCCCGGGCTGCAGGGCGGCCGCGCGCCGGCGCTGGCGTTCCAGCGCTTCATGAGCAAGGCGGTAGCGACCCGGCCGGTGGAGCAGTTCCAGACCAAGGTGGCGTCGCCGGAATGGGCCGAACCGGACGAGGAAGTCTGGTTCAAGGCGCCGGGCGAGGAACAAGAGGCCGTGCCTTTGGTGGATGCGGACGGCAATCCGATCGGCGGCGGCGAAGTCCGAAGCCGCCCGGTGCAAAGGCCCGAGAGCGGCGACGAGGACCGCGCGCCGCCCTCCGACGACGAACTCGACCGTGAGTGGCTGGACCGCGCGATCAACGCCGATCGCGACCCGCGCCGGGACGGGCCGCTCGATGCGCCCCGCCGCCGCGACCCGCCCGCCGATCGGCCGCGCCGGGACCGCTCCGAGATCTAGCTTAAGGGCGGCCGATGCGGTGCAGGCTTGCGCCGTGGCGCCGCAGCCAATGGCGGGCAGGTGCAGGATCGCTTCCGAAGAGCTGCTCGACCAGAGCGTGAAACTCGGCGCCGTGGTTCATATGAACACGGTGCGCGACTTCGTGGGCAACCGTTGCCCGGCGGACGTGCTCGGGCGTGAGGATCAGGCGCCAGCTATAGCGGATCGCTCCGGAGGAGGAGCAACTCCCCCAGCGCGACAGCGGATCGCCCACCGCCACCCTGGTAACGCCGACGCCTGCAGCCTGGGCATATTCGGCGGTTTCGCGGCTCAGCACTTCCAAGGCATGGCGTTTCAGCCAGCGCAGAACCCGGGCTTCCAGCCCCTCGGCGGGGCCTCCGGCTACGATCCGGGCGTCCTCGAGCCGAACGATGCGCGAGCGTTCGGGGCGCCAGTCGATCGCATGCGCCCGGTCGTAAAGCGGAATAACCGAGCCAGGGCCGAGCCGCTCCGGCGGCGCGATCTTGGCGAGCTGCGTCTCGACCCATTCGCGGTGGCCGGCCGCCCATTCCAGCGCCTTGCGGCGGGAGACCCTGCGCGGGACGGTGAGCGTCACCGTCCCCGTGCGCGGATCGACCTTGAGGCGCAGCACGCGGGCGCGGGGCGAGACGGTGAGCTGCAAGGCGGCGCTGGTCGCGCCGCCTTCGAAGTGGAGATCAGAGCTCACGATCGGTGATGTGATATTCGAGATCGCCCGCTTCCAGCTCGCCCACTGTCCAGCCGCGCACCGAAATGCCGGCCGTGTGCACCGTTTCCCGATCGCCGCTGATCAGGTGGTGCCAGCCGGGCAGCGGCTTGCCCTCCGCGCGCAGGCGATACGCGCAGGTCGAGGGTAGCCAGGGAAGCTGGCCGACCTTGCCCGCGGTCAGCCGCACGCAATCGGGCACGTAAGCGTGACGGCCCCGGTAATTGGAGCAGAAGCCGCTGTGCCGGTCGAGCAGCTTGCAGGCGACGTTGGTCGGGTAGACGTCACCGGTGTCGGCATCCTCCACCTTGTGCAGGCAGCACTTGCCGCAGCCGTCGCACAGGAATTCCCACTCGCTTCGAGTCAGCGAGCCGAGCGGCTTTTCCCAAAAAGGCGTTTCCGCGCTCACTTCACCCAGCGCTCGAGTTCGGCGGCGATAACCTGCGCGCTCTCCTCATGGGGGAGCATGGCGATCGGCTTGCCGGCCGGGTCCATCAGAAACGGAATGCGCATATGGTCCATGGTATATTCGCCGTTATCGGCCGGCACCTTGGCGTAATAAATCGCATAAGCCTTCGCGACGTCGGCGATCTGCTGCGGCGTTCCGGTGAGGCCAACGAGGCGCGGGTGGAAGGCCGCGACATACTCCTTGAGCCGCGCGGGTGTGTCGCGCTCCGGATCAACGCTGATGAAGATCGGCTGCACCTTGGCGGCAAGGGCAGGCTGTGAGGCCTCGAACAGCTTCAACGCCTGGCCGATCCGGGCGAGATCGGTCGGGCAGACATCCGGGCAGTTGGCGAAGCCGAAGTAGACGATCCGGTACCGGCCCTCGAAATCGCGGTCGGTGACGGTTCGTCCGTCCTGGTTCGTCAAGGTGAAGGGGCCGCCGATCTTCGCCCCGGCGAGCGGCGGCTCCTGCGCCGCGCCGCCGCCACAGGCCGCCACGCCAAGGCTGAGAACCACCGACAGGATAAGGAAAAAACGGGATTTCGCGGTTTCGTTCATGACGCGGGCAGCCTTGCGTTGCTATAGCCCCGCGATCAAGTGTTGAGACTCCGGGGAGCACCATGAGCATAGGTTTAAGAGCGGCCGTCGCGGCCGCGGCGTTGATGGTGGCCATCCCTGCGGCGGCGCAGTCCTATTCGGACGGCTATTCGTTCATCAAGGCGGTCAAGGAGCGGGACGGCAACAAGCTTACCGAACTGCTGTCCGAGCCCGGCACGACTGTCATCAACAGCAAGGAGCGTGGCAGCGGCGAAGGCGGGCTCCACATCGTTACCCGCGCGCGCGATTTTACCTGGCTGAATTTCATCCTCGGCAAGGGCGCCCGGCCGGATCTGCAGAACAGCGGGGGTGCAACCGCGCTCAGCCTCGCCGCCCAGATCGGCTGGGTGGAAGGCGCGGAACTGCTGCTGCGCCATCGGGCCAGCGTCGACCTGGGCAACAGCCGCGGCGAGACGCCGCTTATCCTTGCGGTGCAGCGGCGCGATCTTGCAATGGTGCGGGTGCTGCTCGCCAAGGGCGCGGACCCGAAAAAGACCGACAGCGCGGCGGGCCTTTCGGCGCTCGATTACGCCACCCGCGACGGCAGCCGCTCCGCCGCGATACTGAAACTGCTGCAAGCGCCGCGGACACCCGCCAAGCAGGTCGCCGGCCCCAAGCTTTAAGCGAAGCCTACAAGGCCCGGATCGAGATCGCCCACCAGGCGCCGTGCGGCGCGACGGGCGAAGCGTAGCGTCTCGGCCTTGCGTCGCGCCGGAGCGAGGCGGCGCAGCGCCGGCTCGCGCAGCACCGCGCCCTCATATCGATCGGCGACGATCAGGCCGCAGATCGACGGGTGAAAGCACTCCTGCTCGAACGGCGAAAGGTCGAAGCCCGCCGGCACGGCCCAGAAGAAGCGGTCGCAATAATCGAGATAATCGAGCCACTTGCAGTCGCCGAGCAGATCGGCGCGCGACACCTTGATCTCGACGATGGTGATCAGGCCCGACGAATCCACACCCATCATGTCCGCGCGCCGGTTGTTGGGCAGCGGCACTTCGCAGAGCGCGAAAATGTCCTGGTTGAAGAACAAGCGAGTCACCCCGCGCGCCACATCCTGTGCGGCGAGCGGGGCGTCTTTGAAGCAAAGAGTCTGAGTCGCGGCCATCGACCCGTTCGATAGAATGAAACGGGAACGAAGGCTAGCCGGGCATCGCTCAGCGGTAGAAGATGTGGTTGCCCACCGTGGCGATGCGGGTGAGGCCGCGCCAGCCGGGGCGAACCCGGGTCGCGTGAAAGAACAAAGCGCGCGAGGCGGGGCTGTCGGCCAGGTCCTGACGCGCAATCTCGGCGATCGCGACCGCTTTCTTCCAGGCGACGGAAGCGCGGGGCACGGAAGGCAGGCGGCCGCCGCGTACGAACGAGAATTGGCCGCGCTGCTTGACCACGCCGCAGACGCTGGAAGCGAAACGGCCGGACCCGGCGCGGTTCAGCACCACTTCGGCAACCGAGAGCTGGCCGGCGAGCGGCTCGCCCTTTGATTCGAAATACACCGCGTTGGCGAGGCATTCATGCTCGGCATCGGCGGTCCGGGAGGAGGAATGGAGGCCGACCAGCTCGCTGAGGCTGCGGCGGCGGACCGGCGCTTCAGGCTCTTCGGAAACTTCCGCCGGTGCGGCGGGAGCAGCGGCCTCGGTGGGCGCTGCGAGGGCGGGCGTCGAGGCCGGAAAGCTGTAAACGCCCTCATGCTGCGCTTCGATGCCGAGGTCCGGCGTCAGGAGGGTAGGGGTGTCGAACTCCCAGGCAAGGGAGGGGGTGCCGAGAATGGCGGCAAACATCACCGCGGCAACGCCGGCGGCACGAGTCAGAAAGGACATTGAATCTCAGTTTAGTGCGGCCGGCAGGTCCAAAAAGCCGGATGCATGTGCGAACGAAATGCGCATCCCGGGACTTGCCTTCCGTCTCGCGTAAACCGCCCACCCCCCAAAAACCCCGGGTTGGAGCCGTTTCGCTTCCCTACGAAAGAACGAGGCGGCGGCTAGATTGTGCGCTGCAGCAGGTCAATCGAACGCGGTCATTCCAGCGGTGAATCGTTCTATCGACGGGATATCCAGCTCCAAAACCCATAAATCGGGGTCGAATCGCCGCCTGCGTGCGACGAAATCGGGAACTTGTGGCGGTGAGTCGATCGGCGCCGCCCAGGAGTAAGTGCCGTCCGGCTGCAGCAAACGCTCCAGCAGCCGCGGTTCGCCGCCCCGTTCGGTGAGAAGGAGGAGGATCGCACCGGATGT
>DASWMM010000002.1:0-8289 GCA_036399755.1 Allosphingosinicella sp. | reverse complement strand
GCCTCCGCGCGCTCTGTGTTTGAACCCGTCGGCCGGAGCCTTACAGGTTGAAGTCGGTGATCCGGCCGTTGCCGCGGGCGTGGCAGGTGAAGTCCTCGCGGTCGCCGCGGCGCTCGTAGCGATCGTAGCGGCCGTAGCGGTCGTTCCGGTTGTAGCCGCCGCGGTCATAGCCGTAGCCGCCGCGATCGTAGCCGTAGTTGCTTTCGATCACGCCGCGAACGCGGAAGCGGTCGTTGCCGGTGCGGTCGACGTCGGTGATGCGGACCTGGCCCCGGCCGATGCGCTGCGCTTCATAGCCGCAGCTCTGCACCGCCTGGCTGTAGCCGCCGCGATACCGGTTGTTGTTGCCGTAGCCGTAGCGGCTGCCGTCGCGGCTGAGCGCCGAAGTGACCGCCGCGATGCCGCCGAGGATCGCGATGCCGGTGATGATGTCGCCGCCGTCGATGCTGCGGTCGCGATCCCGGTAGCGGTCGCGATACTGCGCTTCGGCAGGCGCGGCGGCGCCGACGGAGATCATGGCCGCCACGGCCGCACCGGTGATGAGCTTGGAAACAGCCTTCATGGCAAAACCTCCTGTGTAAGCTTACCCCTCAAGAACAAACGAGGGGCCGATGAGGAGCCTTTTGCCCGAGTCGCGCTGACGCGCCGCTGAACCGGTTTGTCGGCTCCGGTTCAGGTTGCGGGGGGCTTGGGCATGGTGGCCGGGGCAGCCAATTCCTCCCTGCGGAGCGGCAGCTCCGTGGGGAGGGGGACCACGAGGGTTCCCGCCAAAGTAGTACTTTGGCGGGTGCCCTGAAGGTGGTGGAGGGGTAAGTGGCGCGAGCTTAGGAGGTCGGCGCAGCTACCCCTCCACCACCCTGCGGGTGGTTCCCCTCCCCATCTTGCGATGGGGAGGAACGAAGCCGCCACGCCCTTCCGGACTGATCAGTCGACCGAGCCCGCCGGTTTCACGGTCATGCCGGTGTGGGCGGCGATGAAGGCCCACATGTCGGCATATTCCTCGATGACCTTCTCGGTCGGCTTGCCCGAGCCGTGGCCGGCGCGGGTTTCGATGCGGATCAGCTTGGGCGCGGGGCCGGTGTCCGCCGCCTGGAGTGCCGCGGTGTATTTGAAGCTGTGGCCGGGCACCACGCGGTCGTCGGTGTCGGCGGTGGTGACGAGGATCGCCGGATACTCCGCGCCGGAGCGAATATTGTGGTAGGGCGAGTAAGTGCGTAGCGTGCGGAAATCGGCCTCGCGATCAGGGTAGCCGTAATCGTCCACCCAGTAGCGGCCGGCGGTCCAGCGGTTGAAGCGCAGCATGTCCATCACGCCCACCGCGGGCAGGGCCGCGGCGAACAGGTCCGGCCGCTGGTTCACCGCGGCGCCCACCAGCAGCCCACCGTTGGAGCGGCCGTAGATGGCGAGCTGGTTCTTGGACGTGATGCCTTCGCCGACGAGATATTCGGCGGCGCCGATGAAGTCGTCGAACACGTTCTGCTTGTTGGCGAGGCGGCCGGCGTCGTGCCACGCCTTGCCGTACTCGCCGCCGCCGCGCAGGTTGGCGACCGCGTAGACGCCGCCCTGCTCCAGCCAGGCAAGGCTGGTGGAGGAGAAGGACGGCGTCAGCGAGATGTTGAAGCCGCCATAGCCGTAGAGCAGGGTCGGATGACCCTCCTTGAGCTTCATCCCCTTCTTGTAGACCAGGAAGAGCGGGATCCGCGCGCCGTCCTTTGACGTGTAGAAGCGCTGCTCCACCGTGAAGTCCGCCGGGTCGAACGGCACCTTGGGCTGAGCCCAGACCGCGGTCTGGCCGGAGGCGGCGTCGTAGCGGTAGACGGTGGTCGGATAGTTGAAGCTGGTATAGCTGAAGAACGTCTCGGGATCGTCCGCGTCGCCCGAGAAGCCGCCGGCGGTGCCGAGGCCGGGCAGAGTGACGGTGCCGAGGCGCTTGCCGTCGAGGCCGAAGGTGCGCACCTCCGTTTTCGCATCGGTGAGGTAGGAGGCGATCAGCTTGCCGCCGACGATCGAGGCGCCTTCGAGCGTCGCATCATCCTCGGCGACGATCTGGCGGGCCTCGGAAGCCGGGCGGGTGACGTCGGTGGCGACGATGCGCAGGCGCGGCGCGCCGGTGTTGGTCACCCAGTAGAAGGTGGTGCCGTTGTTGCCGATGTAGCGCCAGTCGTTCTGGAGCCCGGTGATGTACCGCAGCGGCTTGGCTTTGGCGTCCGTGAGATCGATCAGGGCAACGTCGTAGCGCTCGTCGGTTCCTTCGGACGAGGTAACAATCAGCCAGCGCCCGTCGTCCGAAACCTGGGCGGAGTTGCCCAGCTTCGGCCGGTCGGGCTGCGAGAAGATCAGGCGGTCCTGGCTCTGCGGAGTGCCGATCTTGTGGAAGTAGACCTCCTGGCCTTCGTTCAGCGACTGGAACTGCTCGGCCGCCTTGGGCTCGGCGAAGCGCGAGTAATAGAAGCCCGAGCCGTCCTTGGCCCAGCTCAAGTCGGAGAACTTCACCCACTTCACTTCGTCGCCGAGCACCCGGCCGGTGTCGGCATCGAGGACCTTCACCACCCGCCAGTCGGTGCCGCCCTCCTGGATGGTGTAGAGGACGCGCTTGCCGTCTTCCGAAGGCACCCATTCGCCGAGCGCGGTTGCGCCGTCCTGCGACCAGGTGTTGGGATCGATCAGCATGCGCGGCGCGCCGGTCAGGCCCTGGCGCATGTAGAGGACGTTCTGGTTCTGAAGGCCCGTGTTGCGGGTGTAGAAATAGCGGCCGTTCTCGCGGCGCGGAACGCCGATCCGCTCGTAGGAGAAGAGCTCGGTCATGCGCTGGGTGAAGACCGCGCGGCCCGGAAGGGTGGCGAGGTAGGAGTTGGTCAGCGCGTTCTCCTCCGCGACCCACTGCGCGACCTTGGAGTCCTCGCGGACATCGTTCTCGAGCCAGCGATACGGGTCGGCGACACGCTCGCCGAACTGAACCTCGGCGACATCCTGACGCTCGGTGTTGGGATACACGATGGAGGCCTTGGGCGCGGCGGGCGCGGCGTCGGCGGTGGCGGCCTTGTCGGTCATCGCGCAGGCGGCGGTGGACAGGAGGAGAAGGGCGGCGGCAAGGCGCATCGGGCGGATATCCTCTTCTTCATGGTTACGGGTGCCCTACACGGGCGCTCGCCTGTCGCGCAATCGTTCGCGAAACGCCCGCCGCCGGAACCGAAATCGTGGCCGCGCATCTTGCCAGGTGAGCAGCGAAAAGGACGACGCCCATGGCCACCACTCCCCAGGACCGCACCTATTGGAATGCCACCGCGGAGGCGCCCGCCTTTCCGCAGCTTTCCGGGGATCTGCAGGTCGATATCGCGATCGTGGGCGGCGGTATCGTCGGGATCACCACGGCGCGGCTGCTCAAGGACCAGGGTCTCAAGGTGGCGGTGATCGAGGCGCGGCAAGTCGGGCGGCAGGTGACCGGCAAATCCACCGCCAAGATGAGCTCCCAGCACGGCATCCTCTACCAGACCCTTGAGCAGAAATTCGGCGAGGACCGGGCGCGATTGTACGCCGACGCGCAGGAGACCGGCATTCGGAGAATTTCCGAGCTTGCCGCGCAATATGGCATCGAAGCCGACATCGAGCCGATGCCGGCCTTCGTCTACACGCAGGACGAAAGCTATGTGTCGCAGCTCGAGAAAGAAGTGGAGGTCGCCAAGCGGCTTGGCCTACCCGCACACTTCCTGACCGGCGAGATCGGCCTGCCCTTCGAGGTGCTGGCGGCGATGCGCTGGGACGATCAGGCGCAGTTCCACCCGGTGAAATATGTGGCCGGCCTTGCCGCCACCATTCCGGGCGACGGCAGCCATGTGTTCGAGAACAGCCGGGTCGTCGATTACGACCCGCAGCGGGTGCAGACCGACGGGGGCAGCGTCACGGCGCGCCACGTAGTGATGGCGACGCACCTGCCGCTGGGCCAGATCGGCATGTATTATTCGATGGCCTATCCCCATGCCGAGCCGGTGATCGCCGCGCCGATCGGCTTCATTCCGCCGGGCATGTACAAGAATGCCGAGAAGCCGGGGCGCTCGATCCGCACCCACCGCTCGGGAGGGCAGACCTGGGGCATTGTCGCGGGCACAAGCTTCAAGCCCGGCCACCCCGACGACGAGCAGGAGTCGATCAAGGACGTCGAAGCCTGGCTGCGCGAGCATTTCGGCGCCGGCGAGGCGCAGTACCGCTGGGTCAACGAAGATTACGATCCGATGGACAGTTCGCCTTTCATCGGCTGGTCGTCGAGCGGATCGGACGGATATCTGGTGGCGACCGGCTTCGCGGCCTGGGGCATTTCCAACGGCACCGCGGCGGCGATGATCATTGCCGATCTGGTTGCGGGGCGGGACAATGCGTGGCTGCCGGTGTTCGACGCGACGCGGGTGAAGCCGGTCGCGGGCGCGATGGAGTTCGCCAAGGAGAATCTCAGCGTTGCCGCACACCTGGTCGGCGGCTACCTGTCGCGCAAACCCAAGGACTATGACGCGCTCGCCCCCGGCGACGCGGCGATCATGAAGGTCGATGGCGAGGATGTCGCCGCGTTCAAGGACGAGGCCGGCAAGGTCCACGCCGTCTCCGCGGTGTGCACCCACATGGGCTGCCTGGTCGGCTGGAACGCAACCGACCGCACCTGGGACTGCCCCTGCCATGGCTCCCGCTTCGAGCTGAGCGGCGAAGTGATCCACGGCCCGGCAACCCGGCCGCTAGGTTGCAAGATCACCGGCTAGACGCCGGGCGGCTTGGCGGGGCTAGAGGCGGCCGCGCAGTCGAGCGAGCGCCTGCTCCAGCCACAGCGGCAGCCGGTCCTGCCGGGCGCCGAACGCTTCGCGCAAGGTGGCGCCGAAACCTTCCTCTCCGGCGGAACCGGGAAGGCGCACGAAGCGTGGTGGTGCGACATTGGCCATGATGAAGCCTCGTGAAGGTGGTGCGGGTCAACGCGCCAGCTAGGCGCTGGCTCCCTCGGCGTCTCTCAGCCCCCCGGGCCGCCGCCGCCGAGATCGTGCGATCCCCCCGTGGCGCCGCCCGGACCGCCGTTGACGCCCCCGTCCTGCCGGGCCCCGCCGGTAGTCGCGCCGCGTCCGCTGCTTGGACCGCCAAGGCCCTGGCCGGGAGAGGCGCGCAGCTCGCCCGCGCCGTTGCCGCCACCGAAGGCTCCGGTTCCGTCAGCACCGCCGAGATCGACGGGACCATCCTGGGACGCGGCGGGCGTGAAGGGCCGGGCCGCGTCCGGAGCGCCGCCGGCTTCCCCTTCGCTGCCGGTTCCAGTGTCTTTCGGGTTAGCCATGGCCGGGTCTCCTTGTTTCCCGCTGAACGGCCATCGCGAAGCGCGGGTTCCTGCGGAGCGCTCCACCTTGAGGTGGATCAAGTTTTTTCGGGAAACCTCTTTAAACACCGTAGCTTACACATATGTAAGGAGCGGCCGCCCCCTCCCTGGCGGCCAGGGCCGGGTTTCTCCCCCTTTGACCCGCGCCTTCAAAGCCCCGCCGTGGTCCTCCCCCTTCCGCGGCGGGGTATTTTGTGCTTGCCGCAGGTCCGCCGCGCTTGTGGAAAGTATCGGCTAATCCGCCCGCATGGCACCCGGTAACAGTGGATTAGCGACGGGTGCGGGCTTATCCCAGCGCGAGCGATCACCGGGAGAAGATCGAGTGCAAGCAAGCGGGATCGTCGCGATCGTTGTTCTGGTCCTCGCCGTGGCTTTGGTTCTTCGCGGCATTCGCGGGCACGGCCATAAAGATGGATCGGGAGCCGACTCGGGCGCGGGCCCCGACGATATCGTTAGCGGCGGCGACTGACTGGCGTTTACAGCCCACCGCGTCGTTCAAAAGAAAAGGGCCCCCGAAACGGAGGCCCTTTCCTTTATTCAAAGTCTGTTGAAGCGGCTCAGGCGGCTTCGTCATACTCGTCTTCGTTCATCACCGGGCCCGAATCCTGGCCCTTGGCGGAGACGTCGCGATCGACCAGTTCGATGATCGCGATCGGGGCGGCGTCCGAAGCGCGGATGCCGGCCTTGATGATGCGGGTGTAGCCGCCTGCGCGCTCGGCGTAGCGCGGCGCGATGACGTCGAACAGCTTGGTGAGCTGCGTCTCGTCCAGCATGCGAGCATGGGCGAGGCGGCGGTTGGAAAGGCCGCCCTTCTTGGCGAGCGTGATCAGCTTCTCGACATAGGGGCGAAGCTCCTTCGCCTTTGCCGTGGTGGTGGTGATCTGCTCATGCTTGATGAGGGCGGCGGCCATGTTCCGGAACAGGGCTGCGCGGTGCGAGGAGGTGCGCTGGAGTTTGCGGCCGGCGACGCGGTGACGCATGGTTCTTTTCCTTTGTTCGTCCGAGGTCCGTTTAAGGTAACCTCGGCCGGGCCGCCTTATGGGGGACGGCCCAAACCCCAAAAAGAACGGCGGGACATCGAAGCCCGCCGCGTGTGCCGCTGCCAAGAGCGGAAATGTGGGGGAAAGTCAAGCGGCGCCGAGGTTTGCGCGACGCCTCAGAAGGCGCGTTCGCCCTCTACGTTGCCGGCCGTGGAATAGCGGCAGACCAGGATTTCGTTCTCCGCGCCTTCCGTGAGCGCGCAGCCGAGCTGGCCGGTCTCGCGCCACATCAGCTGAGTGTAATGGCCGACATCGTCGAAATTGCCGGTCTTGCTTGCGTAGGGGATCGGGCGGGCGACGAAGTGGCGCTTTTCCTCCACCCACATGCCGACCATCTGTTCGGGCGTGAAATAGCCGGACGTGCCGAGCCACAGGTTCTCGCCCTGGGGATCCTCGTCGTCCGGATCGTCTTCCGAGTGCTGGATGTCGTCGATCGCGGCGAGCTGCTCGCCCCACTCGGCCGCGTCGGCGGCAAGCGCGGCATCCCAGCGCATGGCGGGCAGGCCGGCATCGCTGCGCTCCCGGTTGTGGGCGGCGAGGATGCGCCCGTCGAGGCTGGTGAGGCGTCCGGTCGCGCCGGCGAGAAGCGGCAGGCACAGGCACAAGGCCGTAGCCCCTGCGAGTCGTCCGAACCGTGTTGCCACCTTTGCCATGCGAGAAAGGTGGCAGGCACGGGTTTACGCCGTATCACCGGCTTTGGTTGACGAGGCGCTAAGGCTTCAGCCTTGCTCCTCGCCGTCCGCTTCGTCCTGGGTGGCCTGTTCGATCTGAACAGGGCTGATGCCGCCCGGCGGGTTGCCGTTGCCGGTGCCGCCCGAGGCCCGGGCGCCGCCCATGCCGCCGGGGCTGCCCGCGTCGATTCCGCCGAGGCCGCCGCCCGAGCCGCCTTTGCTGCGCATCGCGCTTGCGTCGCCGGTGGCCGAGCCGGCGCCCGTCATGCCCGCGCCCGACGGCGTGTCGGCGCCGCCGCCGAGGCGGTTCGCCAAATCCTCGCCCTGTCCCTCACCGGTGCTTTCGGCCTGCCCGCTGGCCGCGGCAAGGCCGCCGCTATCCTCGTCCGATCCGCTCGCGACGCCTGCCGCGCCGGCGCCGAGGCCGGTGCCCGGCCCGACGTCGGTTCCACCGGTGCCGGCCGTGCCGCCGCCTGTGCCGCCGCCTGTGCCGCTATTGCTGTCACTGCCCGCCATGTTCATGCTCCTCCAAGAGATCGAGGAGGCAACGAAGCCGCGGTGGAGGCGGTTCCTATTCGGCGGCTTCGGCGGTCGGCACTTCGAACAAGGGTGCCGCCGGGGGAGCGGGCACGGGCGCCGCGGCGGATGCCCGGGTCCGCGAGACGCGCTGCGGCTTGGCGGCGGCTTCCACCTCCGCCCGGGCGTGGGCGGCGCCGTCGTTCGCGCCGCGGCGGCGCTTGAAGCGGCCTTCCACTTCGGCGCCGGTGGCGATGCCGAGCGCCTCGTAGAGGACGTCGCCGGTAACCCGGGCGCTTGCCTCGAGCTGAAGCGTGCCTGCTTCAACCGCACCATCAACCAGCCCGGCGAGCCGCGCTTCCTCGGCATGGATGTTGCCGTGAACGACGCCGCTCTCGCCCTGCGTCAGAAAGGCGCAGCGGACGTCGCCGGTGACCTTGCCGTCGATGTGGAGCCGGCCTGCCGTCTCCACGTCCCCCGTGACGGTGACTTCCGGCCCAATGAAAGAAAATGGGCCGCCCTCGCCCGCGTCCGCTTTTCGTCCTCGCCCGAACATCTTGCACCCTCCCAGGAAGGCGCATCATGGCACATTACGGGGGCGTTTCAAGCAGATCGTCGGGTCGGCAGACTTCTCGACCGCTCATGCTGAGGAGGGACTGAGCAGGGTTCCCATCAAAGTAGTACTTTGATGAGGTCCCATGTCGGAGGCTTGTCTCGAAGG
>DASWMM010000001.1:0-4745 GCA_036399755.1 Allosphingosinicella sp. | reverse complement strand
TTTCCCGCTCCAGCTCCTCGGGATCGAAATGCGGGCGCAGGATCATGTCGGCGATCAGTTCTATGCCGAGCGGCACGTGCTCGGGGAGCACCGTGGCGGTGAAGCTCGTGCCGTCGCGATCGGTGCTGGCATTGAGCTCGCCGCCGACATCCTCGATTGCTTCGCTGATCTCCCGCGCCGAACGCCCGCCCGCGCCCTTGAACACCATGTGCTCGTACAGATGGGCGATGCCGTTGAGGCGCGCCGGCTCGTGCCGCGATCCCGCCTCGGCATAGAGGCCGACGGCGGCGGTTTCGATGCCCGGCATTTCGCGGCTGGCGATTCGCAGGCCGTTGGGGAGTGTGGAAAGCTTCATATCTGCGCCTGCAGGTAAGGGCGCTGAGCCGAAGCTGCAACGCCGCGATCGAAATGGAGGCGCTGACCCAACTTCCCTCCCTTCACGTCCCGCGGCTTCCCCTCCCGACGCTTCACCTCCCCTCCCTCCGCGCCTGCGGACGCGGAAGGGCGCCGAGTTCCGAAAGGGAGGGGCCGGGGTGGGTTCCACGCTCGCCTGGGCTCCGATGCGGAACCCACCCCCAGCCCCTCCCTCACCTACGCTGCTGCAGGTTCGCAAACGCGGAGCGGAGGGAGGGGAGTCGCCCGTACGGGTACCCGGCAGCGGTCTCGGATAACCGCGGCCGGACTCCCCTCCCTTCGTGCCAGCGTGCGCGAAAAGGCGCCGCGCCATGCAAGGGAGGGGCCGGGGGTGGGTTCCACGCTCGCCAGGCTCCGATGCGGAACCCACCCCCGGTCCCTCTCTCACCTACGCTGCTGCGAGTTCGCCGACGCGGAGCGGAGGGAGGGGAGTCGCTTAGGCCGGTGACAACGCCCGTGCTTCGGAAAGCCCGCTCAAGCCCCTGGCTTCGCCCGGCGGCGGCGAAGGGCTAGGATGTAGATGATCGCGGCGGTCGCGGCGAAGAAGAACCATTGGCCGGCATACCAGCGGCTGCTGTTCTCCGCCGGTGGTTGCGGTGGGGCGCTTGGCTCAAGGCCGGGCGCCGGGTTCGACGCGACGATCATCGGCCGCGCGGCAGGCGCCTTGCCGCTGACCCGCTGGACGAAGCCGGCCCCAGTGGGCGCGGCGATCACCACGCCGGTGACCTCGCCGCCCGCCCATTTGGGCTCGAAACGCGGGTTGGCGGAGACGCCCATGTCCGCCTCGAAGCCGGGGCCTTCGGCGCCGGTGCGGCAGGAGGCAATGAAGCGGGTGCCGATCGTACCCTTGGCGGAGTGTCCGCCCGCCTGGCGCCTGGCGGTCGGCTGCAGGCAGAAAGCGGTCGCGCGGCGGTAAAGCAGGCTTTGATCGACCGGCCCCATCGTCGGCAAGGCGATCGGCGGCAGGTTGCGGTTCTGTGCAAAATGCGCGGCAAGCGCGTCCTTTTCGTGCGCGCGGCCGATCTGCCAGATGCCGAGCGCGATCATGGTCGCCACGGCTGCGAAGACCAGAATCGTGGGGATCAGCGGAAAGCGCATCATTCGTCCGTCACCCGCCCCTCCTGGACGCGGCACTTGGGCTGGAAGCTGGCAAGCCCGCGGTAGAGGGTGGGCGCGGCGCAACGCGGACGCAGGCGTTTAAGCGCGGTGGCGGTGGGGCTGGGGGATTGTATCCTTCCGGCGGCAGGGGAGATCTCGGTCATCTTACGCCAACCCCCACCAACGCCGTTCCTGCTGATTGCACAAGAAGGCGAAACACCCCCGCCTCACCTCTGAAGCGAGGGTGTGCCCGATCAATGGGCCGCGGCGCCCCAGCCGCCCCAGACGTAGATGGCGACGAACAGGAACAGCCACACCACATCGACGAAGTGCCAATACCAGGCCGCCGCTTCGAAGCCGAAATGCTGCTTGGGCGTGAAGTCGCCCTTTTTGGCGCGGATCAGGCAGACGATCAGGAAGATCGTTCCGACAATGACGTGGAAGCCGTGAAAGCCGGTCGCCATGAAAAACGCCGAGGTGTAGATATTCTCGGCAAAGGTGAACGGCGCATGGGCATATTCATAGGCCTGGATCGCGGAAAAGATGAGGCCCAGCGCGATGGTCGCCAACAAGCCCTTCTTCAGGCCGTCGCGGTCGCCGTTGATCAGCGCATGGTGCGCCCAGGTGACGGTGGTGCCCGAGCAGAGCAGGATCAGGGTATTGAGCAGCGGAAATCCGAACGGATCGAGCACTTCCATGCCCTTGGGCGGCCAGACCCCACCGATTTCCTCAACCGCCGATGGGAAGAGCGCCGCGTTGAACCAGGCCCAAAACCAGGCAACGAAGAACATCACTTCCGACGCAATGAACAGGATCATGCCGTAGCGCAGGTGGAGCTGGACGATCGGGGTATGGTCGCCGGCATGCGCCTCGCGCACCACGTCCACCCACCAGCTCGCCATCACGAACAGGACAGCAAGCAGGCCGGCGAAGAACACGTAGCCGCCAAAGGCGTAATCGTGCATCCACATCACGCCGCCGGCCGCCATGGCGAGTGACGAAAAGGCGCCGGCGAAGGGCCAGATGCTGGGCGGAAGGATATGGTAGGGGTGGTTCTTCGCTCCGGCCATTGTCGAACTTTCCTTGGCTTGCCGCCGGCTCCCGCGGGCCGGACTCCCTGTTGCGTTTGGAGACCCCTCTAGCTCCCGCTCTGCGGCTGGTCCACCGGGTAAAAGGTGTAGGAAAGGGTGATTTCGCTGACGTCCCGGGCGTCGGGATCGTCGACGATCTTGGGATCGACAAAGAACACCACCGGCATGCGCGCTTCCTCGCCCGGCTGCAGCGTCTGCTGCTTGAAGCAGAAGCACTGGATCTTGTTGAAATATTTGCCCGCCCACACCGGAGTGACGTTGAACGTCGCGGTGCCGGTAATCGGTTGGTCGCCAAGGTTCTTGGCCAGGTAGAAGGCCATGTAGCGCTCGCCGATTCGGATGTGCTTGACATGCTCCTCCGGCCGGAACTTCCAGGGCAGCGCGGTGGACGTATTGGCGTCGAAGCGGATGTCGACATTCTTGCCCATCACCGCGCCCGGCGCGTCGCCGGTGGCCCGCATGGTGGTGCCGTCGAAGCCGGTTACCTGGCAGAACAAGCGGTAAAGCGGCACGCTTGCGAACGCGAGGCCGACCATTGCCGCGACCAGCAGGGCCGCGAGCGCCGCCGTGCGGCCGTTCCGCCGGGCAAGCGCCGCGCTCATTTTCCGGTCATCCGAACGATGGTGATCCCGTAGATCAGCGCCACGAAGGCGCCGAGCAGCAGCGCCATGATGATGGCCCGGCTGCGCTGGCGGCGGCGCACTTCGACGAGGTGCTGCGGATCTTCGGTGGTCATTTCAAAATCCACTGATCGAGGACAAGCGCGCCGAACACGGCGAACAGATAGAGGATGGAATATCCGAACAGCCGCTTTTCGGGCTTCATGCCCTCGGGCTCGGTGGCGCGGTTGGCCAGCACCTGGCCGGCAAGCACCACGAACACCAGGCTGAGCAGGCTCGCCGCGATCCCGTAGACCGCCCCGGCGAGGCCGAGCGGCCAGGGCGCGATCGCCGCCGCGGCCATCGGCAGGGTGTAGAGCGCGATCTGCTGGCGGGTGACCTTCGGCCCGGAGACCACCGGCAGCATAGGCACCCCGGCGGCGGCGTAATCGGAGCGGACGAACAGCGACAGCGCCCAGAAATGCGGCGGCGTCCACAGGAAGATCAGCACGAACAGCAGAATGGGCAGCAGCGTCGCATCGCCGGTCGCCGCCGCCCAGCCGATCACCGGCGGAAAGGCGCCCGCGGCGCCGCCGATGACGATGTTCTGCGGCGTCCGGCGCTTCAGCCAGATCGTGTAGATCACCACATAGAACAGGATCGACGCGGCCAGGATCGCGGCGGCGAACCAGTTGGCGGCCAGGCCCAGCAGCAGCACCGAGAAAAAGGAGAGCCCGACGCCGAAGTGGAGGGCGGTCTGGCGGTCCATCCGGCCGGCGGGAAGCGGCCGCGAGGCGGTGCGCTTCATCTTGGCGTCGAGATCCGCCTCGTACCACATGTTGAGCGCCGCCGCCGCGCCGGCGCCGAGCGCGATGCACAGGATCGCGGTGAAGCCGATGATCGGGTTGACCTGCCCAGGCGCGACCAGCAGCCCGCACAGCCCGGTGAACACCACAAGGCTCATCACCCGCGGCTTGGTCAGCGCAAGCAGATCGCGCCAATCGGCGGGCAAGGCGGCGGGAGTTGCGGTCACGGTTGCGGTCATACCATACTTTCGCCCCTCCCCGTGGGTTCCCACGAAAGTAGTACTTTCGTGGGGCCCTGTCCGGGGAGGGGATGGGGGAGGGGAAGTTACAGAAAAGGGGCGCCGCGCCTTTCGAACACGACAGCCCCTCCCCAACCCCTCCCCTGAAGGGGAGGGGCTTTAGTAAGATCAATCCACCTTGGGCAGGGTCTCGAACTGGTGGAAGGGCGGCGGGCTGGACAGGGTCCATTCCAGCGTCGTCGCGCCTTCGCCCCACGGATTGCCCGGCGCCTTCTTGCCCGCGACGAAGGCCCAGATGATCGACAGGAAGAAGAACGCCATGCCCACCGCGACCAGCACGAAGCCGGCGCTCGCGATGTGGTTCCAATAGGCATAGGCGTCGGCATAATCGGGCACGCGGCGCTGCATGCCCTGCATGCCGAGGAAGTGCATCGGGAAGAACAGGATGTTCACGCCGATGAAGAAGATCCAGAAATGGAGCTGGCCCAGAAGTTCGTT